>JAHECW010000065.1 GCA_024641545.1 Acidobacteriota bacterium | reverse complement strand
CGGGCTCGGCGATGATGGTCCCGAAACCCTTGGCGACGACGACCGAGCCCGACCGCCGCGCGGCGCTCCGGGCGGCTGCCAGCCGATCGGAGACGACCTCCTCGGTCGAGATGCCGAGCAAGCGGCCGAGCTCGCCGGGGTGCGGCGTCAGGACCGGCGGCACGTCGCGGCCGGCGAGCAGCTCAGGCTTCCCGGCGAGCAGGTTGATCGCGTCGGCGTCGAGCAGTAGGGGGCCGGTCCAGGTCGCGAGCAGCCACTCGAGGGTCCTCGCGGCCCCGTCGCCGGTCCCCAGCCCTGGACCGGCAGCGACGGCCGTGATGCGGCCGAGGACGTCCTCGAGCCCCTCAGGCCCGGCCACGGCACCCGCTTCGTCGGACCTCAGAGGGTGGCTCATGGCCTCGAGACAGGCGCCGTCGACGACTGGAACCACGCCGTCGGGAACCGCCATGGTCACCAGACCCGAGCCGATGATGACGGCCGACCTGGCGGCCATGGCCGCCGCGCCGCCGCGACCCGTGGAACCCGCAACGATGAGAAGATGGCCGAAACGACCCTTGTGGGCGTCCGGACTCCGGGTCGGGAGCATCAGCGAGATGTCGTCGGCCTCGGTCATCCACAGCCATGACCCCGCCTCGATGGCGGCGGGTGGGATGCCGATGTCGACCACCGCGATTTCGCCGCAGGCGACGCAGGCGGGCGGGAGCACGTGGCAGGTCTTGAGCGCGGCAAAGGTCACCGTGAGGTCGGCCGTCAGATGCGGACCGGGGATCTCGGACGAGCTCCCGCTGAGCCCGGTGGGAACATCCACCGCCACGACGGGAAGGCCGGCGGCGTCGACGATCTCGACCAAGGCGGCCCAGCGCCCGGCGAGCGGGCGGTCGGTGCCCGTGCCGAGAAGGGCGTCGACCACGAGATCGGCGGGCCAGTCGTCGAGGAGCGTTTCGACGAGGGAGAGATCGTCGTCCTCGATCACCGCCACCGGCACACCGAAGGCCTCGGCAAGGCGGTGGTTGGCGGCGGCGTCCGGGCTGAGTCCGGCGGGGTCGCCGACGAGGCAGAGCTGGACATCGAGGCCGCCGTTGTGAAGGTGGCGGGCGGCGGCGAAACCGTCGCCGCCGTTGTTGCCCGGACCGCAGAGAACGAGGATCCGGCGGGCGTCGGGGAAGACCTCCCGAATGGCGTCGACGACGCCGGTGGCGGCATTCTCCATGAGCACCATGCCGGGGACGCCGAGGTCCTCGATGGTGTGGCGGTCCGCTTCGCGCATGCCGTCGTTGTCGAGAATCGGAAGCATGGGGTCCTCCTCGAAAGAATTGTACGCCGTCGTCCGCGCCCTCGTCCGTGTCCGCGCCCGTTTCCGTCGCCGTGTCCGAGACCGCGGCCGGCCGATTCACTCTTCGACGGTGCCCGCCCGAAGCCGGTCCACCGCCCACACCAGTACCGACAAACCCAGCGCGGGAAACATGGGTTCGATGCCGAAGGGGTACCCTGCATCGCCTGCGGCGAGGATCCAGCCGAGCGCGACCGCCGCCGCCCCGATCATGGCCGTCGTGGAGGCGGCGGGGCTGAAACGCCATCTCGGTGGGAGGTGGACGCCCACCACGGGCAGCAGCAGCGCCGAGGTCACCACCGAGCCGACGTGGTGCCAGACGGTCACCGCCGAATCGAAGAGCAGGGCGCCGATGGAGGCGAGGACGGCGGACAGCAGGAGACCGAACCGGACGCGGCGGCGCTCCTGTCCGGGTGATTGCGGTGCCGTCGTCAGATCGTGGCCGACCGTGGCGGCCGAGAGAAAAAGGTAGGAGTCGAGCGTCGACATGACGGTGGCGAAGAGGGCCAGGGTGAAGAAAGCGGCAAGCCAGGCCGGCAGCACCATCTCGGCGAGGGCGGGGTAGGCCGTGAGAGGGTCATCGAGGTGGGGCAGCAGGACCCTCGCCGCGAGTCCGCAGCCGATGGAGAAGAAGTCGAAGACCGCCCACAGCGCCACCGAGATCACCACCCCGGAGCGGGCGACAGCGGGGGTGCGGGCGGCGAAGACGCGCTGGTAGAAGCTCGGCTCGACCATGGTCTGGAGCGCGATGAGGTACCAGACGAGGACCGTCTGCCAGCCCAGGCCGCCGTCCCAACTCCGGTGCTCGGCCGGCAGCGACGACCAGAGACCGGCGAGCCCGCCGGTGTGCGCCAGCGCGGCCGGGAGCAGGATGAAGAACCCGGCGTACATGAGTCCGAACTGGAGAAGATCGGTCCGAACCACCGAGCGAAAGCCCGAGATCCCGACGTAAAGGGCCGAGAAACCGGCGCCGACCGCGACCCCGACCAAGGTTGAACACCCGGTGAGCTGGGTCAGCAGGGTGGCCAGCATGAGCAGATAGGCCACCGGCAGGGTGAGGCCGAAGATCGCCGCGGCGCCGGTGAAGCGGGCTCGGGGGCCATAAACGCTGAGCAGCAGATCCGGGATCGACACGGCGCCGCTTCTCCGCAGACGCGGGGCGAGCCAGAAGGCGAAGAGCAGCGCCGCGATGTAGTAGGGGAGACCGAAGACGACCCACGAAGAAATGCCGAATCTCCAGGCATATTCGCCGACACCGAGGATGCCGCCGTACCAGGTGGTGACGAGGGTGGCGACAAAGGCGGGCAGGGTCAGCCGGCGGCCGGCGAGGAGATATTCGATCCCGCCCGCCGCCGACGCCCCGCTCCGGGCCAGCACCAGAACGACGACGGCGTAGATCGCGACCAGGATCAGAGCGGGACTCGACACCCCGACAGTGTAGCGGGGGTCTCGTTTTCATCCGTGCCCGTCCTGACACCCCGGTAAACGAAACCGGTGTCTCGGTGCCTGGTTGAGTTCTTGAGACAACCCTTGCCGAGCCGTTCCGTGGGATCAAGGAAGGTGTCCGCGGGCTGGATTCCTGAATTGTCGTGCTATTGTGTTTGCCATGCGCTTCTTTTCTAAACTGCTCTGGATAATGATGTTGACTGCGACCGTTCCGGTGGTGACTCGTGCTGATCAGTCGCCGCAATCCGAAACGCCGGTGGTTGTCGGCGTGGACAGTCTTGCGGGCTCAGCGAAACTCGATGCGATCCTTGACCGGGTCGCCAGGCGGCAGAAGGGGCTGAGGACCCTGCGCGGAGATTTCAGACAGACAAGAAAGAGCCACATGCTGCTTGCCGAGGAAGAAACAAGAGGCGAGTTCTTTTATCGTGCTCCCGACGCGGTACGTTGGGATTACTCAGCGCCGGATTCGATGACTGTGTTGATCGTCAAAAACGTGGTGGTCACCACCAACCCGGATCTCGGTTCTGTCTCGAAAACGAAGATCTCCAAGAGGCAGCGCAGATTTGTCAGCATGTTCGTCGGTGCTGAGGCTCTGGACGAACTTCGTGGTCAATTTCGAGCGGTCCTGGATGATCCAGGCGGGTCCTCGCCATATCGCGTGGTCTTGCAGCCGAACGGCGGCCGGTTGAAAAACCGGGTTGACCGGATTGAATTCCGTATCGACCGGGAGAAGTTCCTTCCCGTGGTTATGGAATACTACGAATCCAATGGCGACAGCTTGACGTTCGAGCTGCACAACGTCAAAGTCGATTCCGTGATCGGCGATGAAGTTTTTGAGATCGAAGGAATTGGTTCTCGTGAAGATGAATCGGCGGTCACCTCTCCACGGCGGTCCGATCAAGCCGGGTGGTGATTGACGTGGTCTTTCTGGTCGGCTAGTCTCGAAGACGGGATGACGCCAAGAACCGCCGCTCATGCCGTTTTTTCATTAAACAGCGATAAATCAATCAGTTGTGGTCCTCAATCGTGGGCGCGGGAGATGGTTGGAGACCCCTCGGAAGAAGAAATCTGTCGCTGCGACGGTGTGCGTGTACGTCGGAGCGTGGGTCGGGAATTCACTCTGGTCTCCGCCGAGGCGCCGGACGCCTGCAACCTCGATTCCAGGGATTTTCAGCGCTGCGTTGAGAGCACGTATGACAGCGTGCTGAAAGCCGTTGGACATCGGCGGGTCGTACGGTTGTGGAATTTCATTCCTGGCATTCTCGACCCGATTGATGGCCTCGATCAGAGATACAAAGTATTCAACATGGGTCGATTCAATTCATTCACCCGGTGGTTCGGGGGAACCGGGGAATTCGGACGTCAGATCGCGACCGCATCGGGCGTTGGAACGACGAGCGGCAGCTTTGCCGTTTACGCGTTGGCGACCTCGAAGTCGGCGGAACCTGTCGAAAATCCGCGGCAGATACCCTCCTATCGATATTCAAGAGATTACGGTCCGCTTCCTCCCTGTTTTGCACGGGCGATGCGAGTCACAGCCGATACCGAGAGGCTTCTGGTCGGGGGCACCGCTTCAATCCGAGGAGAAGAGACCGTTCACACCGGCAGCCTTTCCCTGCAGCTTGACGAGACCATTCTCAACCTCGCAGCGATTGTCGGGGCCGGTTTGGGACTGGTCAACGTCGACTGCAATTTTGACGATCACAACGCTCACTTGCTGGCACGCTATCGTGATCTCAGAGTCTACTGCCCCGACCCTCAGCACCTCGATATCGTGGCGTCCAGGGTCGAGATTGCCTTCGAAGGCGCAAAGAGGCTCGAGTTTGTTCAGGCGGAACTCTGCCGTCCGGGATTGCTGGTTGAAATCGAGGGTTGGGCCGACCTGAACGCGGTTGGTGTTCTCTGAGACGCGCCGCAAGACGATGTCTGAGGGATGGACAGGGACGAGGAGGCTGATCTCCGGTCGTCCGCTCCCCGCCCCAAGGTATGATTGGTGTGGAAATCGGCCGATTCGTCGGCGGCTGGGAACCACTGATGATTCTTGGAGGAACGACTATGAAGACTGGTGTCTGCATCGCTTTGGTCTTGGGTTTTTTTCTGTTCGCATCGCCGGCGACGGCAGCGGACCCAAGCTGCAGGGAGCTTGAACGGGAATATGTGGGGGCGACTTTCATTGCGAAAGAACCGCTGTATGACACGGTGATCGGATACGCGGGAATCATCAAGCTCGAGCGCGACAAGCAGGAGATACGCCCGGGAGCTACGGTTCGCGTGAAAGACATTGAATGCGGTGGCAGTAGAGTCGAGGTCACCCTCAAGCAGGTGACTGAAGGGAGAGAGCACAACAAGGTTGAGATCAGATTCAGAATCAGCAAGATCGAGCGCGAGGCTGCGGCAGGAATGAGTGACTTCCGGAAGATGTGGGCCTTTGTGCTTGATGATGTGCCGTCCGGGGAAGAACCGGCTTCCGGATCAGAGCTCTATTGACCTCATACGGCGCGCTCGGGTTCCTGAATTTCGAAGACCCGACCCTTCGATCTGGAAACATCTCAGGCGAGCCTATCTGTGGAACAGGGGGTGGGCTCGTGGAGAACTCGGGCCCTCATCGACAGCGACCAACGGTTCACGAAAACTGGCATGGCAGCTCGAAAGACGACCCAAGCACTCGCTGAGCCGGGACCCGAGTCGGATCTGCACGACCCACCGGAGTTCATCGGTGCGGTGGGCGATCTCGAGCTTCCACGCGGTCATCGCAGGATCGCTGAACTCGTGTTTCGCCTGTTCACCGAAGCCCAAGGCCCTTTGAAGCAGGCAACAGCCGTTGGAATAGGTGTGTTCATCGGCTGCATCCCGATCTTTGGAATCCACCTGCCTTTGGTGCTGTTGGTGGCGACCCTCTTCAGGCTCAGCAGGTTGAGGATGTTCGCCGCCACGTGGATCTCGAATCCGGTCCTTGCGCCGTTTCTCGTTTGGTCGGAACTTCAGCTGGGAAATCTGATACTGACCGGGGACGGGATTGATCACTCGCTGGAAAGCGTAAGCGAGATCGGCGTTGTGGCTCTTGGCCAGGCTCTGGCGATTGGTTCGCTGATGGTTGGTGCAACCCTGGGATTGCTGGCTGCCGGCGTGGTCTGGAAGGTGATTCCGAAAGGCCCCGATGGGACCCGGCGCCGAAGAGTGATCGAGGAAACGGCGCACCGATACCTCGTTCTCGGAGTCGTCCCGTGGTTTCAGGTGAGGAGATCGCTATACCGGAGCCGCAAGATCGTAGAACTGGTTGTCAGCGGGAAATTGAACCCCAAGCGGAAATTGGTCGATCTTGAATGCGGACGTGGTGAGTTCATTGCGTTGTTGATGGAAGCTTCGCCGCATGGACTGCAGCATTCGTGTGTCGGGGTCACGTCGAACCTGTCGTGCGCCAGGCAGGCGCGGGTGGTGCTTCCCCCTTCGGTCGAGATTGAAGTTGGTCAATCTCGGGTTCGCGACCTTGAGTCGGCGGACGCGGTTGTCATTCGGAGAACCAAGGAGCGCGATGGCCCGGACATCAGTGAACGCCTGATCAAGGCGGTCCGGGCTTCGATTGATCCATCCGGGGTGTTCCTCATCTCCTGGTCGAAGAACACCGGGCCGTTGGAGCCTGAGCGCGTCGGTCAGTGGTTGGAGTCCGGGGGGTTCGTGCTCGAGGAACAGTCTGTTCAGAAGGGTTGGTTTCAGCGGGAGCACTTGATTCTGGCCAGGGTGGGAGAACCTCGGTGTGATGGGAACTGAATCGTCGATTGAAGGCATCCTGCCGCACCGTCCTCCGGCGTTGCTGGTGACGGGGGTGGTGAAGAACTCAGATCGCGCAGTCACCTGCTCTGGATCGATACCTTCGAACCATCCGTCGGTCACCAATGGCCGGGCGCCCGTGACGATGGCGGTTGAATTTGCCGCCCAGGCGTCAGGAGTGTTGTTGGGTATCCGCGATTCGCCCCACGGCCAACCTGAATCTTCGTCTCGGGAGGGCTATTTGGTGAGTCTGAGGGACGTGGAATTCAGGGTTGGATCCGTTCCGGCGAATCGGACGCTCGGAGTTCTGGTCGAGCTGCAGGCGTCCTTCGGGAATCTGGCGATGTTCCACTTCAACGTCGAGTGTGACGGCGAACCGGTTGCCGGGGGGCGTCTCGGAGTGGCGATCGCAGCGACTGAAAGTTGAAGCTCGGCAACAACACCCTTCGCGGTGGACTCACGACTCCCTGGTCCCCGGCCAAAGATCCCTGAAACAAAACCACTGGTGCGGAGCCTGGCGAATCGCCCACGCCGTATTGTCGGCGACCGCCTGGATGGCATTTCGAAGGTCGGAGTTTCTGTCCTGGGTACGCGCAACCCAGATCGGCGGACGAATGAAGACTCGGGCTCGCCGCCGTCCTTCTCTGAGAATGAAAACGGGCACCAGCGGGACCTGGGCTGCGCGCGCCAAGGCGGCTGGTCCAAGCGGCAGGTCGAATGGTCGATCGAAGAGGCTGACGCATTCGGTGCGGCCGGTTGACCGCGGACGATCGCCTTGCAGGGCGACCACGTCGCCGTCTCTGAGAGCGGCGAGCAGCCGGGGCCCCAACGATGGGTCGTTTTCATCGGCGAAGATCACGTCGTAGCCGGATTCCGAAGTCCTTGCGACCATCTCGCGGATGAACTCCTGTGCATTCGGGTCCATCTCCTTCTCTCGAACGACGTGAACCCGCCGGATGCCGTTTTCGACAGGTAATCGAGAGCCGACCTCCCAATGGCCGATGTGAGCAGTCACCATGATCAGACCGCGATCTCGAGATGTGACCTCCTCCCACACATCGAGACCATCCGCCTCGAAGTGAAACGAACGGTCGGTGATCATCGACTCGTACCGTTCAGAGAGACACCACGAAAAGGTCAGCATCGTGCGCCAGATCCTCTGTTGGCGACGCAGCCATCCACACGGTCCCAGTACCACGCTGAGGTTGTTGCTGATCGCTGAACGAATCTTGCGAAGCACCACGAAGAAGAAGGCCGAGAACACGTTGTTGATAACCCACACGCCCCAGTCCGGGAGAATTGACAGGCCCCAGCAGTGGATCCTGAACCAGAAGACTCCGGTGACATGGAACTTGCCCAGCAGTTTTCGTGTTCGGCCGCCGGTGTCTGGGGCGTGCGGCGGACTCGTCGTCCCGGGTTCGGTCATTTCGATCCCCATTTTCTCGCTGCGAATGCGGGCAATACGGTGAGCGTCGCCAGCAGGCACGCGCCGACGCCGATCGGCACCAATACTGCGATCCCGCGCAGGGAGGGGAGGTGGGAGAAAGCCAGGCTTCCAAACCCGATGCAACTGGTGAGAGTGGTCAAGGCCATGGCTCTCCCGGATCGCTCCAGCGAGGAGCGGAGTCCCCGGCTCGTGGAACCCGCGGCGCCGTGGACCGCGTACAACCCATCATCGATCCCGAGCCCAAGGATCACCGGCAAGACCGCGAGACCGACGAGGTCGAGATGATGCCCGAGGATGTTCCAGGAGCCCAGCGTCCAAATGGTCCCGAGTGTTACCGGGAGAAGGGCGACCAGCGTGAGTCCAACCCGCCCCCTGAACGACAGCAGCACGACTCCAATAACGAGCACGAGTGACAGCAGGGAAAGCAGCCGCAGGTCCCGGGATGCTATGCGCTGTAAATCGGATCCGACCAACGGCATCGATGCAACGAGCGCACCCGGGTCGAGTTCGGTGACGACATCCCGCAGGTGCGTCATGGTCTCGATGGACCAACCTTCGTCGGGCGGAAGGACGGTCAAGGCGGCCCAAACCGTGCCGTCCGGGTCGAATCTGAGTTGGTGGTCCTCGGTCGGGTCCTCGGTGCCGGGGTCGATACCTGAGGCGAAGAGCTCGAGGGCCTCGATGCCCGAAGCGAAGGCGACCTCGTTGAGCCCCGCCGCTCGAAGCTCAACCCTGAGAGTGTCGATTGCGTCCGGGATGTTCAGCTTCGTGAGTAGCTCGAGCCTCGTGGCTGCCGTCGCCGGACCTGCGAGACGATCTGCAGGAGAGATGAACCCAATATCGGGAGAGAGGCTCCTCAGCTCACGCTGGATCGCCCGGACAGTCCTCAGAGACTCATCCAGCGATTCGGACCGGATGATGATCGTCGTTGTTTCTTCGTCGATTCCGAATCGCTCGGCAAGCGCCTTCTCGGCGTCGAGGACAGGGTGATCCAAAGGGCGCAGACCACTCAGACTGGCCTGAACATCCGTGTTCAGGGCCGCCGGAATCGTTGCGGCCGTAAGGAGTGTCGTGCCGATCAGGATGAACCGAGAGTGTCGACCTGAAAACCTGACGATGGAGTGCACCAGCTTTCCAAGCAACCTCCACAACCAACTGCCGCTGTCGGATGACCCGGACATCACAACAACGAGCGATGCCCCGAGGGTTGCGGTCGATACGACAGTCAATCCGATGCCGACTGCCACCATCGATCCAAGCTCACGCAGCAGCGGAAGGCCTGAAACCAGCAGGACGGAAAACGCTGCAGCAGTCGTTGCAGCCGCAGCAAGAACCGGCCGACCGGTATCTCGAAATGCCTTCGAAATCGCCGAGCTCCGTTGATCACCCGCCAGAAGGTGATGTCGGAACGCCGCGCCGCCGTGGATGGCCGAATCGATTCCCAGCCCGACCAGGACCGCCGAGAAACCGATGGCGGCCGCGCTCACCCCGCCACTGGTAATGGTGAAAAAGGCTGCAGTCCAGGTGAGCCCTACGGCGAGAGCGACGAGGGCGGCGAGGGGGATGGCGACACCCGAAAACACCGCCGCGAGCAAGAGCCCGCACGCGATGGAAGTGACGGCCAGTGTGCGAACCAGATCTGATCGAATGATCTCTTCGTCGTGAGCAGCATAAAGTGGTCCGCCGACGGACCGAACGCGAAATTCACGTCCAAACTCGTTCTCGAGTGTTTCAACCGAAGAACTGATTGCACCGGCCAAACGCCGCCCGGATCGAGCATCCAGTTCCGCACCTGCCGGTTCGACCAGAATCAGCCCGGCCCGCCCGTCATGGGAGAGAAATGCAAGGGTCAGCGGGTCAACCAATTGTCCGAGACCGGGCTTTGCAAGATGAAGGAGATCCGGGGCGAACCCAAGGGGATCCTGGGCTGCAAACTGTCCTTCTGGAGTCGGTAGGGGCGACAGAAGTGATCTTCTGATTTCCCGCACTCGTTGGCGGATCGCGGTGGGTTCAAGGCGGGACTCCACCCGATTCAACCAATCCTCTTCAGGAAGAAGGAGCGGAGCGCGGCGTACGATTTCTGCCAGGTACCCGGTCATGTCGTCGTCGGTCAGGCCGGCCCTCGCATCGACGATTTCGTCGCTCTCGCCGAGGATCTGAGCGAGCCTTGTTGTGGCTTCAGCGAGCTGAAATGAATCCAGATCGAATTCCTGCTCGGCCGGCTCCAACATGACGAAGACCCGTTTCATGCCGCCGAATCGGGTGATGAATTCGCCATAGCCGAGCGCCGCCGGAGAGTCATCGGGAAGCAGGGATTCCAGGTTGATCCGCAGCTCGATCTGGCTCGCAGGGATGAGCGACAGGGCCCAGAGCGCCACCGTGGCTGCGATCGTAACCCGCGGGTTTCGGGCGATGAAGTCGCCGAGGCGAAACATGAATCTACGCCGAGGTGCCCGCGTCGACAACAATCGCCTGGCCGGTGATTCCTGCTGAAGCATCCGAGATGAGGAACTCCACGACCTTGGCGATATTGTTCGTCGTGACTCCGTCGGGAAGGCACTCGCTCGCTCGCAGCTGGGCGATCGCCTCCTCCGAGAGACCCGAGGTCATGTCGGTTTCAACAAATCCCGGCACCACGGCGTTGATTCGAATCCCGAAACGACCCACCTCCCGGGCAAGACATCGGGTGGTTGCAAGAATGCCGGCTTTGGATGCGGCATACGCTGACTGGCCGGCGACCGCGTGAAGGGCGGACAGTGAGGCCACATTCACGATCGATCCGGCGCGTCGCCGGATCATGGCTCTTATTGCCTCGCGACTCATCCGAAAGGTCCCACCCAGATTGACATCAAGAATGTGGTCCCAGGTCTCATCAGAAGAAAGGGCCAGCAGCTCACTCCGTTGCACGCCGGCGTTGTTGACGAGGCCGGACAGCTCGCCCAACCGCGCCTGAACTTCGTCGAAGAGGTGCTTGGTTCGCGAGCGATCTCGAAGATCGAGATGGAAGCCATGGGCTTTGCCCCCTGTGTGCTGCTCCACCTCTTCTGCGAGGTCAGAACTCGAGGACCAGGTGAACGCGACGGTCCTGCCGACGTTCGTAAGCTCTTCCACGATCGCACGGCCTATCCCGCGAGTTCCGCCGGTGACGAGCACGAGTTGGTTCGCCTGCTCCATTGTGCCTCCAACACCCGTATGACTAATCGGACCTGTGATCCCAGAGTACCTTTCCCGGCGAACGGCTGATCTGATCAAACCAGTTTCGCTTCTAATCCTGACGATTTCCAATCGACATGAGGCGAGCCCCGATGACGGCCTTTGCGATTCTCAGACTGTCGACGACGGGCCGGTAGTGGCTCGTGCAACGGCCGTCCGAAAATCCGAGGCTGATGGGGACCGTGGAGATCCTGCATCCACGTTGCGCGGCGCGGACCACGACCGCGCTCTCGGCCTCGAAACGATTTCCCGGGAAACCGGTGGTATCCAACAATTGCCGGGAGTAGATACGGAATCCAGTCTGGATATCAGCGAGCTTCACGCCGGCGGCAAATGAAATGAGGCGAGAGGAAATACGATTGCTCGCCCGCCGGATACCCGCCATTTCGGCGAAGAGATGATCACGAGTGCCCAAGACGAGATCGGCTCCGGATTCCCACGCTTCAAACATCCGGGGAATCTCCTCGGCAAGGTGCTGACCATCTGCGTCGAGCGTCACGGCCCCTTCGTATCCGAGATCCCATGCCCGAGCAAACCCGGTTCGAAGAGCTGCGCCTTTCCCGAGATTCCCCGGGTGAACGATGACCTTGGCGCCTGATTCCCGTGCGTTGTCCGCCGTGCCGTCGGTCGACCCATCGTCAACGACGATGACGGTGTCGATCAGATCCAGCGTGCCCCTCACGACGTGTCCAACCGACGGCGCCGCCTGGAAGGCAGGGATGATTGCGGCGACGGGCCGGGTCAGTTGCATCGGTCTCCCTGCCCGAAAAGTGCCCACCCGGCGGCCCCGCCGGCGGCGCAAGTGGTCAGCAGCACGCAGTCTGGTGAGGGGAGTTTTCTTCCGTCGTGGGGAACGACTCCCAGTTCCGGGTCGGCGTTTTCGAAGCCGGGCGTCGGCCCGAAGTCCTTTCCGCTCGCCGCCAGGATAGACCCGGCCAAAAGCGAACCCCCGTGCGCGCCGGACACAGCTGCAGGGGCGAGAACCGGGGGTAGAACGGCGCCTTGCCAGATCGTCGTGAGGAGCCCGCCGTCCAGACGGTCCGCGCCGCGATGACCGCAAGCCCCGGATACCAGAATGTCGATGTCAGCCGGGGTGCGGTCATTCTCCCTCAAGAACCTGCTCAGCGACCGTGCGAGGGTTCCCGGGTTTCGACTCCAGCCGGATCTTGGACTCCATGGATCGAACGCGTTCCCCGCTGCCATCACTTCGGCGAGAATGGGAGCACCGCGGTCGCGTGCAGTGGATTCGAGCTCGAGAACCGCGACGGTGGCGCCCTCTGCGGCGAGCCATCCGGTTCGGTCACGGTCGAATGGACGGGCACGTTCAGCGCCGTGATCGTCGGGCCGCGCAAGGGCGAGGAAGCGATCCAGTATTGCATGCATGAGGGGTGTCATTTCATCGGCAGCTGCAATCAGCACCCGCTCGGAGCGCCCCGTTCTCAGCTCGTTCAACGACTGCACGAGCGCGACAGCAGGTCCCGCCTGGCTCTGCGTCACCGTGACATTGGCGCCTCGCGCGCCGCAGTTCAGGGCGATCTGGGCCGCCGGTGCGCTGGCAACCGACTCGGTGAAGAGAGCGGGTGAAAGCGCGGTCGGACCATCGAGGAAACTCTGCCGGAGAATCTGTTCGCTGATGTTCGCGGCGCCGTATGCCGTGGAGACAACGACCGCGGTTTCGCTTCCGATCGCACCGGGGTCCAGACCTGCGTCTTTGATTGCCATTTTTGCCGCACACACCGCAAATCGTGAAACGGCGCTCATCCTCCGGGCCGCAAGAGGCGACAGCCAGTTGCTCTGTGGTGTCGTGTCAACCAGGAGAGCTTGACTGGATCCGTTCTTCCGGTGATATCCCGACGACCGATCGACCGCGATTGGCCGGGGGTCGGGATGCGCGAACGAGTCGGCTGCTTCTGATGCTCCCCATGCGTTTGCATCCACCACCCCGAGGCCCGTGACCACCATCCGCGGTTGACCGATCATGATCCGGAGCCCGCCCAGGATTGCATGACAATCGCAACGTTCGCGCCGCCAAACGCGAGGTTCGTGGAGAGCGCAACAGGGCGGCCTTCGAGTCGACGTGCGCTGCCTACGACGAGGTCGATACCGAGTTCGGCATCTCCCGGCTGTTCACCCGGAGAAGGGTGGATCACCGAATCGCGGAAGGCGAGAACCGTCGCGACGGCTTCGAGAGCGCCGGCCGCCCCCAACACATGTCCGATCGAGGCTTTTGTGGCGGTGACCGGGATCATCGCCAGATGTGAGTCGAAGAGGCGTTGATAGGCGCGGCACTCGGCCGGGTCGTTGTGCGTGGTCCCGGTCCCATGGCTGTTGATGAACGTCACCTCATCCGGTCTCAACCCCGCATCAGCCAAGGCGATCTCCGAGGCTCTGAGAATTCCATCGCCCTGGGGGTGGGGGGCGGTCATATGATGGGCGTCGCAGCTGGCGCCGTATCCCAGCACCTCGGCCAAAGGTCGAGCCCGGCGGTTGTGTGCGTGGTCGAGCGACTCGAGGACGAGCACGCCGGCGCCCTCTCCAAGACTCAGACCGGCTCGGTCAAGCTTGAATGGGCGGCACGGTTCGGCATCGACCGAGCGGAGCGAGTTGAATCCCCCATAGGTCAACTGGCAGAGCGAGTCCGATCCTCCGGCCAGCGCAATGTCGACGCTGCGGTTTCGAATGGCCTCAACGGCTGCCCCTACCGCAAGCCCGGCAGAAGCACATGCGGAAGAGACGCTCTGAACCGGGCCGGTGACCCGCTGGTGTCGAGCCACCGCATCTCCCGGTCCATTGAGCTGTTGCGAGGCCAGGAGCCGCAGCCGAGGACGCCCCGGGCGGGCACCGATGAGTCTGGAATACCATTCCTCGCACTCGAGCATGCCGGCGGTACTGCCGCCGAAGAACACTCCACAGGGTGCCCCCCGGATCTCCAGTCCGGATTCGCGGATGGCTTCGTCGGCCGCCGCAACGGCGAACTGATCGGCTCGAGACAGAGCATCCCACCCGCGAATACTCGATCGCAACGGTTGGGGGACGGGAGGAACTTCGCCGGCCAGGTGGGTCCGATGTTCACTCGTGTCGAACACTGTCGGGACACCGATGGCCGTCGAACCAGACATCAATCCGTCTCGGAGCGAATCAACTCCCCAGCCATAGGCGCTCACGGCGCCGATGCCCGTCACCACGATCCGGCAATCGGGCTTCACCGATTCTCGGCGGTTGTTGACCCGCGCGCGTTTTCGACGAAGTTGTTCAAGGTGTTGACCGAGGTGAAAGCCTCCCGGGTGGCTTCGTCACCTTCGATGCGAACCTCGAACTCCTTCTCCAGTGCGACAACAAGTTCAAGGGCATCGACGGAGTCCAGGCCGAGAGTCCCGCCGAAGAGCTGTGCATCATCGCCGATCATGTCCGGGGTTATCCCTTCAAGGTGAAGGCTTTCGATGATGATTGTCTTGAGTCGTTCCTTGGTCGAATCCATCTTTCGTTCCCCCGGCCGGTGCAGATAGGAGGGACACGGTGGTTCCGGCGCGCCGAAGGGCGCCGGCCTACGAATCCCGACATAGTATATTTTACCCGTCGGCCAAATTCTTCGTGATGAACACGAGCACAATCCAGGCATGTCTGAAGATCCAATTCTCTCCGCTTTTGATCGTCTTGTTGACGGCAGCAGGAAGCGAACCCTCATCGCTTCCGAGGAGCGCAGTGCGACCGTCGGCGAGGTGGCCTTGCTCGCAGGTTCGGTCAGCACCTTTGTCACTACCGCCGGTCTTCCCAAAGACGGGATCGTCGCGTTGGCAGCTGCCAACGGCCCGGGCTTCTTTGCGGGTTACCTCGGTCTTCGACGGGCGGGTTACAAAGTTCTGCTGGTTGACTGGCCGATTCCCGACGAGGCCATGAGAAAGACGCTTCACGCGATAGGCGCCATCGGCTCGCTGATCGTCAAACGTCCTTGGCCTCGAGGGCCTGCCGACTTTGAGTTTCGGTCGAGCGCCGAATCCGGCAGCTCGGTGGACCTGCCTCCTGATGTCTCGACAATTCGGCTCACATCAGGCTCGACGGGTACTCCACGAGGGATCATTCACACTTCCGAAGCGCTCCTGAACGATGACCGGTCGCTGCGAAAGACAATGGGCCTCGAGGATGAAAGAGCCCTCGCGGCGATTCCGCTGTCGCACGCCTATGGTTTTGCGAGTGTTTTCCTGCCGGCGATCACCCGCGGCTGGACGTTGATCGTGCCGAGTTCAGTCGGTCCATTCGGGGCATCGGCTGCAGCTCTCGCCGGCGAGGTGACGTTCCTCCCGACCGTACCCGCCTACATCAGTTCGTTGTTGAAGCTCTCGAGGCCCCCCGATCTGCCGGACTCGGTGCGCCTCATCATCTCGGCTGGCGCCCGGTTGAAGCCTGAGACCGCTCTCCGCTTTCGCGAACACTACGATCGAGACATTCATGTCTTCTACGGTGCCTCCGAGGTCGGAGGTATTGCCTATGATCGCGATGGTTCGGCGGCGGTGCGTGGAACCATGGGGACCCCGGTTGAAGGGGTTGGAATCGAGTTGGAACCCATGGATGGCGATGACCAGGCGGTCGGCACCGTCGTGGTCAGGTCCGGATCGGCGGCGGTCGGTTATTATCCGAAACCGGATAAGAGCCTCCAGGGCGGCCGATTTGTCACGTCCGATGTCGGCCGATTCGAACTTGGGGAACTCGTGTTGGTCGGCCGCGTCGACAGCGTGATCAATGTCAGGGGCAAGAAGGTCTGGCCTCGTGAAGTCGAGGCGATCCTCGAGGCGGTTCCAGGGGTGGATGAGGCGATCGTCATCAGGGGATCGGCCCGTGACGGCTCAGGTGACGAAGTCCAGGCCCTGGTCGCAACCAGCGGGGAGGTTCCGAGCGAGACCGCATTACTGGGGGCTTGCAGATCCCAGTTGGAGCCCTACAAGGTCCCCCGGCGATTGCGGGTGGCCGGGGCCGTTCCGCGCACGTCCCGCGGGAAGCCCGATTTTGTCGCGATCAGAGCCGCCCTGTCGAAGGAGACCACATGAGGGATCTTCTCAAGTGGTGGCGCCCGCCGGGTTTTTTGGTTTTTTCGGTGATTGTCGCGGCTGTGTGCGCAATCGGGACGGCATGCCTGCCCCGACACTGGCCGGTCTTTCTGGCGGTTGTTCTGGCGAACCAGGTAGTGCTCATCGGCAGCGGCTTCGTGCCGAGGTCGGGGCTGTTGGGCGCGAATATCTCGCGCCTGCCGGCTGCCTCTGCTCAACAAAAGCGAGTTGCTTTGACCTTCGATGACGGACCGGATCCCGAGGTGACGCCGGCGGTCCTGAAAATCCTCGCAAGGCATCAAGTCAAGGCTACCTTTTTTTGCGTGGGAAAGAGGGCGGAGGAGAACCCGGAGTTGGTTTCCCAAATAGCTGAGGCCGGACACACGCTGGGCAATCACACGTGGAGCCATACTCACGCGTTCTGGTTTCTTGGGCCAAAGCGCTTGATCAAAGAAATCGACTCGACGCAAGAGGTTCTCCAGGGTACGGACGGTCGGCCCCCGACCAGTTTTCGAGCACCCGCCGGCATCCGAAGTCCGATTCTCGATTTTGTGCTGGCGCGGCGCGGGCTGAAATTGGTTTCTTGGACACGCCGCGGGTTCGACACCGTCGATCACGATCCGAAACGAGTTCTTCGTCGTCTGTCACGATCCCTGGCGCCGGGTGACATCCTGCTTCTTCATGACGGCGCTGCGGCAAGAGATTCCGACGGGAAAACGGTGGTCCTTGAGGTGCTGCCCCGGCTATTGGATGTGATTCACCGGGACGGACTGGTCGCGGGGCCGCTGGAGACAGGGTAGCGATTGCTTGCCTGGATCGAGGAAAGCCTTCGGGGGGGGGTCAGTCCCACAGGTCTTGCGGGTAGTCTCTGTACATGTTCTTGAATCCCCGGTAGTAGCGCCTCTCTGCGCGGACAACGCGGAGGAGGTCGACGGGGGGTGCAACGTGGTGGTTGACACGCAAAGGCGTCTTTGAGGTTCCTACGGCCGCTTGAACCGCAAAGAGATGAGCGAATCGCCGCAAGGGGAGTTCGGTCGGGATCAACGGATGCATGCAGTCGTGAAGGTCGTGTGCGTTGTCGACCCAGATCTTCGGTCGCATTTCCTCGTAGTCGGGAGTTCCCGGTGACGGCGTGCACACGGTGAAACTGCATTGAACGGGAGGCAAGGACTCGACATATTTTCTCAGCGTCGAGAAATCATCTTCGGTGTACTCAGGCTGCACCATGAACGCGGCGTGGACCGCGATGCCCATCCTCCGGAGTGAATCAAGAGCCTGTTCGTTTCCCGATACCGTCCCACCCTTTTTTGCCTTCCTGAGTTCCTCGTTCGTGGGAAACTCAAAGCCGAGAAACGCTGAGTCAAGCCCGATCCTCCGCCACATCTTCAACAACTCGGGGGATCGGATGACGGTTGTCGATCGCGTCCAGGCGAAGTAGCGCTTCTTGATTCCGCGCGCCTCGAGAGCCTCGGCGAGTCGCCATGCAAATGCCTCATCGATGAAATTCTCGTCATCCGAGAAATAGATGTGGTTGGCGGCTGTGGAGGCGATTTCGTCGACGACCGACTCGACCGGGCGAGGCTGGTGTTTGCCGGCGCAGAGGAAGGGAACGATGCAGAATGAGCATTTCATCTTGCAGCCCCAGGACGTGCGAACCATGCTGACCGGTGGGAACAGCGGCTCCCATTTTGGGAGATGTTCCGCCGTCCAGACCGCTCGGTACCGGTTCGGGTCCCATAGATCGCGACGGGGGGTCGGGAGGGTTGCGGGGTCGGGGAACTCAGGCCAGGATTCGGGATCTGCGGCAGGCATCGTCGTGCCGGGAACGATGACGTTTGCGAGCCCGTCAAGGGCCGCCTTTTTCTCGAGGCGATCGACAATCGAGCGGAACGGCCGACAGCCTTCGCCGCGAACGATTGCGTGAATGTAGTCGGTTTCGAAATCCTCCGGTGCGACCGTCGCGTGATGACCTCCCACGATGATCTTCGCCCGGGGAAGGGCCCGGTGGGCCCGAACGGCGAGTTCCTTGATGATCGAGCCCTCGTGGGTGTAGCCGGTGAAACCGATGATCTCCGGTCGGAAATGTGCAAGCGTTCGGCTGAACGCCAGATTTTCAAATCGGGCCAATCGCAGATCGAGGACCCGAACATCGTGATGTGCCGGGAGAGCCCCTGCCAGGTAACCCAGCTCCAGAGGTTCCAGGAGTTGAAAACCCTGCAGGCCCAAGACCGCCCCGAGGCGAGCTTTCGGTTTGACGAGAAGAATCTTCACGTCGTGCGAACCTCGTGGTCAGGGTTCATTGCCATCAAGGCAATACTAGTGTACCCCGCCACAATTGGAGGCTGTATTCGATCACCGAAGCATCGCTCCTGCCGGTGCTTCGAGAAATCAACGTACGAAGCGGTACGCCTCATTCGCGAAACACCGGCAGGATCGCGCCTCGGCGCTCTCGATACTCCACCCCAATTGTGGCGGGTTACACCAGCGGAGATGAGTCATGGGGAGCCGTGCGTCGCGACAGTGTCGGATGAAAACGATGGCGATGTGCGCGCGATTGACCAGCCAAGGGTCTCCGTTCGGGGGCACAGGGAGGTCATGGCAGGTCTCGAACGTTCGCGTTAAAGTGTTGGGGTGGACCGCAAACAATCGTTATCCTCTGATCCGGTCATCCCGCACCCGCCGCTCGAAGCGTATTACGAGGACGCAGATCATCGACGCGTGTGGGTGGACCGAATGTTCGACAAAACCGCCCACCACTATGACTGGATCAACTCCGTCATGTCGTTCGGGTCGGGTATCTGGTACCGACGGGAGGCTCTCAAGCGTACCGGTGTCAAGAATGGTGCGACAGTCCTCGACGTCTGCACGGGCACCGGTCTCGTCGCACGGCCAGCCGTTGAGCTCGTTGGGCGGGAAGGCACGGTGTTGGGGTTTGACGCCAGTCTGGGCATGTTGGTCGCGGCCCGGCGCACGTCGGCAATACCATTGCTCCAAGGCTATGTTGAGAAGTTGCCCTTCTCGGGTGACAGCGTTGATTTTGTGACCATGGGCTACGCCTTGCGACACGTCGCCGATCTCGACACGCCATTCAACGAGTTTTTCCGGGTGCTGCACCCGGGTGGTCGGTTGCTGATCCTGGAAGCGACGCGCCCGACTTCAACCTGGCGCTACCGGATCGTGAGGATCTACCTTCAGCAGATCGTTCCCTTGATCGCGAAGCTCGGCGGACGAGACGCGAGCACGATCATGCGGTATTTCTGGGACACCATCGACAACTGCGTTCCTCCGGCCACGATTCTCGATTCCTTGAAAAGGGCGGGTTTTACCAACGTCGAGCGCAGGGAGATTTTCGGACTCTTCAGCGAGTACGATGCGGAGAAGCCTCAAGGGTAGGCGATTCTCGGGTCGACGTTTGTCGGCGTCTCAGAATTCGGCACTTCAGCCCTGCTTGCGCTCCCGATCCCGAATCGGCGTCCGCGACCGGTACGGGAGCAGCGGCGGTTTCACTGCCGCTGTCGTGGCTGTAGCATTCATCGGACGCGGACGCGGACGCGGACGAGGGAACGGGTGCGGAATCGAAGGGCGAAGCGGGAAGAGCCCGATGTGACGGCCGACATTGGGTCCCGTCCCCATCCCGATGTACACTTGACGTGATCAGGTCCGCCAACGGAGGTCCGTCGATGCACATCAATGACATCCTCAAGGTCGCTGTCGAGCGCAAAGCTTCGGATGTCCACCTCAAGGTCGGGGCCCATCCCGTTCTTCGGATGGACGGGCGCCTCCAGGTCATGACCGAGTTCAAACGGCTCATGCAGGAGGACACCATCGCCATGGCGTTCTCGATGATGTCGTCGCGGCAGAAGGAGCGCTTCAAGCACCAGCTCGAAACCGATATCGCATACTCCGTGCCGGGGCTCGGCCGTTTCCGGTGCAACATCTTCCAGCAACGCGGCTCGGTCGGCATCGTCCTTCGTCTGATCCCGTCGCGGATCCAGACCTTCAAGGAGCTCATGCTGCCGCCGGTCCTGGAAAAGATCTGCGAGGAGCAGCGCGGTCTCGTCCTGGTCACGGGGACCACGGGTTCGGGTAAGTCCACCTCGTTGGCCTCGATGATCGACTACATCAACACCCGTCGTATCGAGCACGTGATGACCATCGAGGATCCCATCGAGTTTCTCCACCGCGACAAGAAGTCGATCATCAACCAGCGTGAGATCGATGTCGACACCAAGCAGTTCTCGGTTGCCCTGCGATCGGCCCTGCGCCAGGACCCCGATGTCATCCTCGTCGGTGAGATGCGTGACTACGAGACCATCGAAACGGCGCTGCTCGCCGCCGAGACCGGTCACCTGGTGCTGTCGACCCTGCACACCCTGGACGCCACCGAGACCGTCAACCGCGTGATCTCGGTCTTTCCCCCGCACCAGCAGAAGCAGATCCGCATCCAGCTCGCGTCGGTGCTCAAGTCGATCGTCTCCATGCGGCTGCTGCCCCGGGCCGACGGTCTCGGCCGGGTCCCCGCGGTCGAGGTTCTCGTTGCGACGTCCTACATCCGCGACTGCATCGAGAACAAGGAAAAGACCAAGCTCATCCGCGACGCCATCAGCCAGGGCACGAGTCAGTACGGGATGCAGACCTTCGATCAGTCGCTCTACCTGCTCTACAAGAACGGTCTGATCACGTTGGAAGAGGCGCTCCGCCGGGCCACCAATCCCGACGAGTTCAAGCTCAAGATTCAGGGCATCCAATCGACCTCGGATATGTCGCGGGAAGACATGGAAGGTGTGCTCGAGCTCGGGACGGATTCCACGATGGATCCGTTCTCGGAGGACTCGCCGTTCGAGTTTGGAGCAAGCGAATAGCCAAGGGCTATTCGAATTATGAATTCTTAATTGTGAATTCTTAATGACATCGCAACCACACCTAGAGGCCATGCGATGGATAATTGAGAATTGAGAATTTAGAATTAAGAGGTTTTGAAGAACCCTGCCTACGACAAGGCTCTCAAGCTCATCGCCCGGCGCGACCACTTCCGCGCCGAGCTTGTTGAGAAGCTCCGCCGCAAGGGGTTTGACGATGACGATATCGAGCGGGCCGTCGATCGGCTCGTCGAGCTCGATCTCCTCGATGATGAGCGCCTCGCGGGACGTTTTGTCGAGTTCCGGGCGGTGGATCGAGGCTGGGGCGAGCGGCGGCTGGCCAACGAGCTCCGCAAGCGCGGAGTGGACGGTGATCTCGCCGAACGGGTTTCCCGACTCGGTGATGAACTCCACGATCACGCCCTGAAGACCGCCCTGCGAAGGGTGGAGGTCCGGGCGAAACCAGGGTGGTGGCGGCTTCCCGAGCGCAGGGCTCGTCTGGTAAGCTCCCTCATCGCTCGCGGCTTTTCAACCGATGTCGCCTACGGCGCCGTCGCCCGGCTCGCGACCGAAAGGGAGAGTTCTGAGTATGAAGTCCATGACCAGCCCGGAGATCCGGGCCGCCTTTCTTGATTTCTTCGCCGAGCGCGGCCACCAGGTCGTGCCGTCGTCCTCGTTGCTGCCCGCCGGCGACACCACCCTGCTCTTCGCCAACGCGGGGATGAACCAGTTCAAGGACACCTTCATCGGCCGCGAGCACCGACCCTACAACCGCGCCGCCTCGTCGCAGAAGTGCGTCCGGGCCGGCGGCAAGCACAACGATCTCGAAAACGTCGGTTACACCGCGCGCCACCACACCTTTTTCGAGATGCTCGGTAACTTCTCCTTCGGCGACTACTTCAAGAAGGACGCCATTCAGTTCGCCTGGGACCTCCTGGTCGATGTCTACGGCATGCCCGTGGAGCGGCTGTGGTTCACGGTCTACACCGATGACGACGAGGCCGCCGAGCTGTGGCGGGAGACCGGCGCCGCGCCGGATCGCATCCTGCGTTTCGGCGAAAAGGACAACTACTGGGCCATGGGCGAGACCGGGCCCTGCGGGCCGTGCTCCGAGATCCACTTCGATCGCGGCCCCGACCCGTTGGCGCCGGGCCGCGCCGAGCTCGTCAACGGCGAGGGCGACGACATCATCGAGATCTGGAACCTGGTTTTCATGCAGTTCGACCGGGATCCGACCGGAAAGCTCGAACCGCTGCCGCGACCCTCCATCGACACCGGCGCCGGATTGGAACGCATCGCCACCGTCATGCAGGGAGTCGAAACCAACTACGACACCGATCTCTTCGTGCCGCTGCTCGACGCCATCGGTCGCCTCGTGGAGCGGCCCTATGACCCGGCCAGCGACCTCGCTCCCGCCTACCGGGTCATCGCGGACCACATCCGCGCCTCGGCGTTTCTCCTGACCGACGGCGTGGTGCCCTCCAACGAGGGCCGCGGCTACGTGCTTCGGCGGATCATCCGCCGTGCGCTGCGCTACGGCCGCAAGCTCGGTCTCGACGGCGCCTTCCTCCACACCCTGCTGCCGGTGGTCAACGAGATGATGGGCGAGCAGTACCCGGAGCTACTGGAACGCTTTGACGTTGTGGCCCAGCAGCTCGAGCAGGAGGAGCGGCGGTTCGCCCGCACCCTCAACGCCGGCACCGACATCGCCGGCCGCGAGCTCGAGCGGATCAAGCGCGCCGGCGGGACGGTCGTTCCCGGCCATGTGGCGTTCGATCTCTATCAGTCCCGCGGCATCCCTGTGGAGCTCATCGAGGAGTTCGCCCAGGAAGAGGGGCTCGGAATCGACCGCGTAGGTTTCGACGAGGCCCTGAAAGCCGAGCAGGAACGCGGCCAGGCGTCGTGGAAGGGTGACCTGTCGTCCCGGTTCTGCTCCGACTACTCGGATCTTGCCGACGACGGAATCGCGTCTGACTTTGACGGCTACGGCAAGCTCCAGCTCGAGACCAGGGTCCTAGCCCTCATCGGCAGCGACGGCCTCGAGGACGAGCTCGCTGCGGGTGATGAGGGTGAGGTTATTCTGGCGACGACCCCCTTTTACGCCGAATCCGGCGGCCAGGTCGGCGACACCGGCGACCTGACCTGGGAGGGTGGCCACGCCTTTGTTCTCGACACCCAGAAACCCCTGGAAGGGCTGATCGTGCACCGGGTCGACGTCACCGAAGGCCGGCTTCTGAAGGGTGCCGAAATCACCGCGACCGTGGCCGAGCGAAAACGCCTGGACACCCAGCGCAACCACACCGCGACCCATTTGCTGCACGCCGCTCTGCACCAGGTGCTCGGCGACGCCGCCCAGCAGGCCGGCTCGCTGGTCGAGCCCGACCGTCTGCGCTTCGACTTCTCCTGGGACGGCCCGGTGAGCTTTGCCGAGCTCCAGGAGGTCGAGCGCATCGTCAACTCCGAAATCGTCCGGAACCGGCCGCTCGACAAGAGGATCATGCCCATTGACGCCGCAAAGGCCCTCGGCGCCATGGCGCTCTTCGGCGAGAAGTACGGCGACGAGGTTCGTGTCGTCACGGTCGGAGACGGCGAGTTCTCACGCGAGCTCTGCGGCGGCTGCCACGTCGAGCGCACCGGCGACATCGGTCTGTGCACCATCACCGGCGAACGCGGCGTCGCCGCGGGAGTCCGCCGCATCGAGGCCGTCACCGGCCGGGGGGCGGTGGAGCTGGTTCAGGAGCGAACCCGGCTGGCCCACGAACTCGCGGGTCGCTACCAGACCTCCTTCGAGCGCCTGCCCGATCTTCTCGACAAACGCGAGCGCCACCTTTCGGAGCTCGAGAACGAGGTCAAGACCCTCAAGCACAAGCTCGCCTCGGGCGACGCCGGAGTCGCCGAGGTCCGCGAGGAGGTCGACGGTGTGACCGTGCTCGCCCGACGAGCCCCCGAGATGAGCCCCGGCGAGCTCCGCAATCTCGCCGACACCATGCGCCAGAAGCTCGGCTCGGGTGTGGTGGTGCTGGGGATGGAGTCCGGCGGCAAGGCGACCCTGCTCGCCGCCGTCACCGACGATCTCACCCATCGCGTCAAGGCCGGCGATCTCGTCCGCGAGCTCGCCGCCGTGGTCGGCGGCCGGGGCGGCGGCAAACCGAACCTCGCCCAGGCCGGCGGCCCCGATGTCGACAAGCTCGACGAGGCGCTGGCCAAGGCGCCGGAGCAGGTGAGGGCGCTCATCGCCGGGTAGATTTCACCGCAAAGGACGCGAAGGACGCGAACAATCGCCCGTCGCAACCACGAAGTCACGAAGACCCAAAGGTGTCACGAAGAGATCGCGCATCGCAGGTTGGACGCGGACGAACCCGAGTTGATTGGGCGCGCGCGGATCCGAAAAATCGATGACCGCCATGCCGCGTCCTATTTGCGATGTTTGGCGACCTTGGCGTCTTCCGGTTCGTTTCGGCGGCGTTTGATGCCGACCCTGCTATTGTGGTACGAGTCGGTTTCCAAAGGATCGAGGTCATCATGTCGGAACCCAAGATCGCGGGCACCGCTCCGGTTGTCCTCAAGCTTGAACGAGGCGTCTATTTCTGGTGCGCCTGCGGACGCTCGGAGACTCAGCCGTGGTGCGACGGCTCGCACGCCGGTTCCGGGATCAAACCGATGACGGTGGAGGTGGCGGCAAAATCCACTCTGGCGTTGTGCGTGTGCAAGCAGACCGGCGACAAACCGCGCTGCGACGGTTCTCACAGCAAACTCTGATCTCGCCCAGGCCCCTGATGTCTTGGGGGTCCACCCAGGTTGCTGCGGCAAGTGAACCCGAAGGTCGTCGCGAATCTACCAGAATAAAGAGCTTGGCGATCTTCACGGTGCCCGGTCTTTGTGCTCTTCGCGGTTGGAATCCGGCCTGGAAACAGAGATTTCGCTCCCGCCCACTTGAGTCTTCTCTCAGCTCGTTGGAGCTTCTTTGGCATCCAGGAAGGGCATCATCGCCCGGAGTTTCTTGCCGACTTCCTCGATCTGGTGCCGGTGCTCGGCATCACGCCGGGCGTTGAACGCGGGTCTGCCCGTACGGTTCTCCTGGATCCAGCGGGTCGCGTACTCGCCGCTCTGGACATCGGCGAGGAGACCGCGCATCCGGTTCTTCACCTCCTCGGTGACGAGGGTGTCTCCGCCGAGATAGCCGCCGTCCTCGGCGGTATCCGAAACGCTGTACCACATATAGGAGATCCCGCCCTGGTACATGAGATCGACGATGAGCTTGAGCTCGTGGAGGCACTCGAAGTAGGCGATCTCGGGCTGGTATCCGGCTTCGACCAGGGTCTCGAAGCCCGATTTGACGAGCGCCGAGACG
>JAHECW010000064.1 GCA_024641545.1 Acidobacteriota bacterium | reverse complement strand
CGGTGGTCCTGGCGGCTTCGAAATCGATGGCTCCGACGGTGGTTCTCCGTCGTTGACTTCCGAGCTTCATGGCGCGACCTCCGGATTGCTGCTCGAGATGGAGCATATCAGCGATGATGGGAAGCCTCGCGTGCCGGTCGCTGTTGGGCCTACAATGAGCCCCGGGTCGAGTCCTCATCCGAGGTGATCCAAGACGACCCGGCCGCCGGTCGAAGAGGGAGACGTATGAAGCTTCGGTGCCTCGCGCTGTGTGTTCTGCTCTCGGTTGCTGCAATTCCCGCAATGGGGGCGGCCGACCGATTCGACGACTCGGTGCGGGCCGTCGTCACCGGCGAGACTCCGCTCGCGACCGCCAGGGACCGCGGGCTTGAAGTCCGCGACTCCCGGGTGCAGGTGGTTGCGGTGAGCGACGGCCGCGGCACTGCGGCGATCGAGGACTGGCTCCGATCGCGGGGCGCGACCTTCGTGCTCGCGGCCCGGGGCCGGGTCCAGGCCTTCGTCCCGCCCGCGCTCCTCACCGAGCTCGCACAACGACCCGATGTCGTGTATGTGGAGCGTCCGATCTACGCCGAGCTGCCCGAACCGGCGCCGCCGGCCGCGTCAGCGAAGCGGACGAAGGTCGAGGTGTCCTCGGAAGGACTGGCCGTGATGAACGTCGATGCCTGGCACGCCGAGGGCCTCACCGGCGCCGGGGTCCGGGTCGGCGTCGTCGATGTCCAGTTCGGAGGGTGGTCGGACCTCCTCGGGGTCGAGCTGCCGCCGGCGGGCCAGACGACCTATCGGGCGTTCGGCGGTGCAAGCCTGGTCGACGACGAGGTGCACGGCACCGCCTGCGCCGAGATCGTCCACGACATCGCGCCCGGCGCGGAGCTCTTCCTCGCTCACATCCGCTCGACGACCGATTTCTATGCCGCCATGGATTGGCTCGCCGCCGAGGGGGTCGATGTGGTCACCATGTCGCTCGGGTGGTTCGGTATCGGGCCGGGGGACGGCAACGGCCAGATGGCGGACGAGATCACTGATTTCATTGCGGCATCCGATGCCCTCTTTCTGACCTCGGCGGGGAACGAACGGCGGTCGCACTGGCAGGGACCCAGTCTCGACGACAACCTCGACGGTTGGGTGGAGTTCGCGCCCGGCGTCGATCTCGACTCTCTCGTCAGCACCATGTCCGCAGGTGATCGGGTCTCGGTCAACATCGTCTGGGATGACTGGACGTCGCCGACCTCCGACTACAGCCTGCACCTGTTCAACCTCGACGGCGCCGAACCGGTGGAGGTGGCGGTTTCCGATCGGCCTCAATCCGGGCAGAGCTTCCAGACCCCCTATGAAACCATCTCCTACACCGCGCCGGAGGGCGGTCGTTTCGGCGTCAGGATCAGTCGCGCGGGGGTGGCCGGCAGCCATGAAATGGAGCTCTTCAGTCTCGACAGCGACATCAACACCCGGACGGCCGAGGGCTCGCTCACCATTCCCGGTGACTCCCACGACGTTGTCGCGGTGGCCGCGGTCAATTACAACGCCCCCTTCGGCCTCCGCTCCTTCAGTTCGGCCGGTCCGGCCAACGGACCCGGTGGGAGCTTTGCCGGTGGCGAGACCAAGCCCGACATCTCAGGCTACGACGGCGTTTCGACCGTCTCGTACGGTTCCCGCAACTTCTTCGGGACATCGGCCGCCTCGCCGCACGCGGCAGGCGCGGCGGCGGTGGTCCGCGGCGCGGAGCCGGGTTTCGACCACCTCGAGACCAGGGCCTTCCTCGAGGACCGCGTCTTCGATCTCGGTCCGTCGGGCAAGGACAACGACTACGGCTGGGGCCGGGTTTTCCTCGGTCAGTCCCCGGGCTCCAATTGCACCTTCGCCATCAGTCCGACAGCGGCCGCGGCGGCGGCGTCGGGAGGGGGCGGGATCATCCAGGTGACCACCGACGACGGGTGTCCGTGGAGCGCGACGAGCCAGGCCGAGTGGATCGCCGTGGCGCCCGCATCGGGATCCGGCCCCGGGATCGCCGGGTTCACCATCGAGGGCAACCCCGGGCCCCCCCGGACGGGGCAGCTCGTCATCGCCGGTCTCCCCTTCGTGGTCTCCCAGGCCGGCGTCACGCCGGGTGAGACCTATTTCGTGGCGGGCGTCGCGGAGACCGAGGGCCTGCAGCAGACCCGGTGGAAGTCCGATCTCGCCATCCTCAATCCCGGAGCGGCTTCGGCGACGATCGACCTCACCTACCGCCACGGCGGCGGCCGGGAACACGCGAGCCTGTCGCTGGCCGGCGGCGCCGTCACCGAGTTGACGAACATCGCCGTCAGCACCTTCGGCGTCCCCGATTCCACCGGCGCCGTCGAGCTCGAGTCGACGATGCCGCTGGTCGTGACCGCTCGGACCTACAACGACTCTCCGTCGGGGACATTCGGACAGTTCATCCCGGGCGTGTCCGCGTCGGGTGGCGTCGGTTCGGGGGAGTCGGCCACCCTGTCCCAGCTCAGCAGTTCGAGCGAGGTTCGAACCAATATCGGGTTTGTCGATCTCGGCGGGAGCGGCGCGGTGGCGCGGATTCGGCTCTTTGACGGCAGCGGCGACGCGGTGGGGTCGGAGCTGCGCGAGCTCATCCCCGCAGCGGGCTGGTTTCAGCGCAATCGGGTCTTCCGCGCGGCGAACGCCGGCGACTGCTCGGGTTGTTACGCGGTGGTCGAGATCGTCGGGGCCGGCGGTCCCATCTGGGCCTACGCCTCGGTGGTGGATGCGGCCTCGGGCGATCCCACGACCATCCCCATGGAGGTGATCGACCCCGCACCCCCGGCCGGCGGCGAGCGGTATCTGGTCGCCGGTGTCGCCGAAACCGACGGCGCCAACCAGACCAAGTGGAAGTCGAACCTCGCCCTGCTCAATCTCTCCGGTCGGGGAGTCACCGCCGATCTCACCTATCGTCACGGCGGCGGAGCCCCGGCGACCGTGGTGACCCTTGCCGACGGCGAGCTCCGTGAGTTTGCGAATATCGCCGCCGATCTCTTCGGCGCACCCTCATCGTCGGGTGCGGTCGACGTCGATGCCGACGGGCCGTTGGTGGTGACCGCGCGGACATTCAACGACTCGCCCGAAGGGACCTTCGGTCAGTACCTGCCCGGGCTCGGCTCGTCGGCTGCGCTGACCCCCGGTGACGACGGCTATCTGAGCCAGCTCAAGAGCACCGATGATTTCCGTACCAACATCGGCTTCACCAACTTCGGCGAGAATTCGTGCAACGTCCGGGTCCTGCTGCACGATGATCAGGGCGTCCGAAAAGGTCTGTTCCACGCGACCGTGCCGGCGGGCGGTTGGACCCAGGTCAACCGGGTCTTCGAGGCCTCGGGTGTGGGCCGGTGCCCGCTCGGCTACGCCATCGTCCAGGTTCTGACCGGTGGTTGTGAGGTCTGGGCCTACGCCTCGGTCGTGGACAACGGTTCCGGAGATCCGACGACAGTCCCGGTTGTGATCCGCTGAGCTGGAGGTGTGGAGTGAAGAGAATCGTCCGAGTCGAATGCGAGGGGGAGCCCGGTTGGGGCGTGGTGGAGGGTGACGAGATCGTTCACCTGCCCGGTGGCCCGTTCGGCGGGAATCCACGGCGCGGGGAGACCCTGGGGGACCTCGCCGACGCGAGCCTGCTCGCGCCGGTTGTCCCGTCGAAGATCATCTGCGTCGCCCGCAACTATGTCGCCCACGCGGCGGAGCACTCGGCGGAGGTGCCGACGACGCCCCTGCTCTTTCTCAAACCGCCGAGCGCGGTGATCGGCCCCGGCGCCGCCGTCGAACTCCCCGCCGAGTCCGATCGTGTCGAGCATGAGGGCGAGCTCGCCGTGGTCATCGGTCGGCGATGCCGGCGCATCCGCGAAGACGAGGCGTGGGGTGCGGTCTTCGGTGTCGGCTGCGCCAACGACGTCACCGCTCGGGACATCCAGCGATCCGAGAAGCTGTGGACCCGCGGCAAGGGATTCGACACCTTCTGCCCGGTCGGCCCCTGGATCGTCGCCGGGCTCGACCGCGATTCGGTGGCCGATCTCGAGATCCGGTGCTCGGTCAACGGAGAGCTCCGTCAGCGCGGACGGACCGGCGAGATGGTCTTCAACCCGTCCTATTTGATTTCCTATATCAGCCAGGTCATGACGCTCGAACCCGGCGACATCATCCTCACCGGGACCCCGGCGGGCGTCGGCCCGCTGACCCCGGGCGACGAGGTGACCGTCGAGATCGAAGGCGTCGGGAGGCTGTCGAATCCGGTGAAAACCGAGAGGGGTTTTCAGGGCTGAGTTTTTGGTTTTGAGTCAGATCGCAGAGTTCCTACAGGCTGTGCGATGAGACTGAGAGCTCAAGACTCAAGACTATGAACTCCGGGTGAGCGCGATCGCCTCGATCTCGATGTCGGCGCCGAGGGGCAGCGCGCCGACCTGCACCGCGGAGCGCGCCGGCGGCGCGTCCGGGAAGAACTCGGCGTAGACCGCGTTCATTCGTTTGAAATCGCCGAGATCGGTCATCAAGACGGTCATCTTGACGACCCTGTCGAGCGACGTGCCCGCCGCCTCGAGCACGGCTTTGACGTTCTCGAGCACCCGCCGGGTCTGGTCTTCGATGGGGCCGGTAACCAGGGTTCCGGTGGCCGGGTCGAGGGGCACCTGACCGGCGGTGAAGACGAGATGGTCGGTGCGGATGGCCTGCGAGTAGGGTCCGACGGCCCCGGGTGCGTTGGTGGTGGCGATGATGTTGCGGGTCATGTCATTCCTCCTTGGATTCAAGTGCTGCCGCGTCACCCGAGGGTAAGCAGGCAGAGAGTCGCGATGATGGCGAACACCACCCAGGAGTGGGTGATGGCGATACCGACGGTCACGAGCGCCGCGGAGAGAGGCAGGGTGTTCACTCGTCCTCCTCCGCGCCGCGGTAGAAGCGGATGTGGACCTTTTCGACGGTTGCCAGGCCGCCTGTGATGACCTCGTCGATGATCGGCAGAAAGGCCTCGATCTTGTCGATGGTGTCGACGATCTCGATGATCACCGGCAGATCCGAAGAGAGGCGGAGGAACTTCGCGGTGTGGAGCCGACTCCGGCCGCCGAAGCCCTCGATGCCGCGGAGCACCGTCGCCCCCGCCAGGCCGACCCGGCGCGCCTCGCGGACGATCCACTCATAGAGCGGTTGCCTGCCGTGGCGGTCGCTCTCGCCGATGAAGATGCGCAACAGGTGTCCGTCTTCGGGAAGGGTCATGTCCACCTCCGACCAGAAATCAGCGGTTTTACTCGATGAGATGTGCCAAGGTCCTGATGCTCTGGCGTTTGCGTAAAGCGCCGGCATACCCGTTGGTAATCCGAGCGGTCTCGCGAGTATCCAGAACCCAAAAGATTGGTGCAGATCGGCGGTGAGAATCGCTCATCTTTGGTCACAGTAGTCTGGCCAGATTGAACCCGAACCAAGCGAAGCCGACTCCGAGAAAGACATGCGCGGCGACGTTTGCGGCGGCGCGCAGCACCTGCGATCCCGCGGCCAGCGTCACGGTCTCGAACGCGAGCGTGGAGAAGGTCGTAAATCCCCCCAAGACCCCGATGAAGAGGAAGAGCCGGGTCGTGGCCGACAGCACCCCCCGGACTTCGGCGAGGCCGCCGAGAAGTCCCAGAATCAGGCATCCGATCACGTTGACGACGAGAGTTCCCCAGGGAAAACCCGCGTTCGGCACGACCTGATAGACCCAGCCCGAGACCAGGAACCGCAGTCCGGCGCCGACAAAACCGCCGGCGCCAACCCAGAGCGTCTGCGAGAACAGATTCTGCATCCAACGGACGATAGCAGAGCAGAACCGACGCGGGCGTTGCAACCACCGGGGTAGGGAGCTGTCACGAAGCATCGCGGGGTTGAACCGCATGGGCGCAAGCGACGCGGGGTCATCGCAGCCGTCGCAGACCACGGATCACGGAGATCAACACCGACACCACCGCAGACCGTCGCAATTCGCCCGCAGACATCGCAATGGTGTCCTGCGATGCCGCGGCGCACCCCGCGTCGTTGCGGGTCAACTTCTTGTGCCGCTGCGGATCGTCGTTCCGATCAGCCGTCTACAACCACCCCAGCGCGACGCCGAAGACGAGGACGGCGACCGCGTCGACGGCCCAGATGGCGCCGACGGTCAGCAGCTTCGAGCGCATGGTCTTCATGTCGAAGACCCGGTAGGACACGAGGAAGAACGTGAGATAGCCGAAGATGATGATCAGCCAGGGCGCACCCGCGTTCCAGAACGACCAGTCCCAGGTGAGGGCGTCGACCGAGTTGAGCCAGATCTCGACGATGACGCAGAAGATCGAGTTGGCGACGGCGAGAAAGAGGCGGTTTGGGACGCCGAGGATCTTCATCTTCGGGTCGGCCGGCAGCATCTTGCAGAATGTGATCCCGGCGACCGCGAACATGAACATGATCTCGATGTTGAGACCGATGAGGATCAGGTAGGCGGTGTCGCCGGGGGCGCCCCACATCGGCGCTCGTCCGTTGAGGTGGAAGAAGATCGAGTTCCAGATCTCGTTGAACCAGTCCATCCCCCAGAAGGCGAGCCCGGCGAGGACGAGGTTCCAGTTGCGGCGTTCGATCTCGTTGGCGTAGACATAGACGACGAAGGCGAAGAGGGGAATGACATACCAACTGAACTGGGATCCGTCGCGGAGGATGCTCAGGGCCTGTTGCGCTGCCTCTGTCATGATCGACCTCCATTCTTGAGATGATGATAGATCAGAAACGCACCGTGTCGAGCGCGGACTTCGGGCTCAGGCGCGGGCTGGCCGCGCGGTGTCCCGGAGCTCCGGCCTTCCGGGCCGTCCATTGTGGTGCGGGCGTCCCGCCCGCAGGATGCTGTTGGGGCTGCCCGTGCCGGTGTCGCTGCCGCTGCCGCTGCCGCGGACGCTGCACCTGCCCTCTGCCCCTGCCCCGGCCGCTGCGTCCCGGAGCTCCGGCCTTCCGGGCCGCCTGTTGTGGTGCGGGCGTCCCGCCCGCAGGAGGCATTCATGTTTGGCACCATCGTGGATTGGCTCCGCCCCGGAAGACGCTTCCCGGAGCTCCGGCCTTCCGGGCCGCCTCCGGCGACCACGCCGCTCGCGCGCTCGGATGGTCCGACGTAGGGTGGGCCTGGGCCCACCTTCAGCGGCATCGATGTAGCCTAAGCGTTGCACGCGAGTCCACCGGAGGAGTCGTGGTCGATCTGACGGCTGCACCTGCCCTCTGCCCCTGCCCCGGCCGCTGCGTCCCGGAGCTCCGGCCTTCCGGGCCGCCTCCGGCGACCCAGCGTCGCGCGATCAGCGTGGTCGGAGAGCAGAACGGGGAGGACGACGACCACGCTGATCACGCGCCGGCGGCCTGTTTCGTCGCCTGAAGAGATGCACCGGGAGGTTTCACCGCGAGGGTTGCCCGGCGTCGGCATTGTGCTTGGGGTTCCGAGTTGCTGGAGGGGTTGGGGTTGTGCACAATGCCGCGCCCGGCACGCCCCGGTGAGCGTTGGTCTTGCGCGTGCTTGCGGCGCTGTCGCGGTCGCTGCCGCTGCCGCCGGGGCACGGAAACGGACGCGGACGCGGACGCGGACGCGGGAGAGGGCGAGGGAACGAAGGCCGTCGTCGGAAACCGGTGTTCTTTCGTTGATTAGGAATACCGGCCGGGGAAGAAAGGTATTCACTATCAGCGAAAAGGGAGGCAGCGTGAGCCACGAAAAGCCGGAAACCGGCTCGATGGTGTGGATTGACCTGACCGTCGACAACGCGGAGACCGTCCGCGGCTTCTACAGCGCGGTGGTGGGCTGGAACTCGGAAGAGGTGGACATGGGGGGCTACTCGGACTTCTCGATGAACACCCCCGACAGCGGGACCACCATCACCGGTGTCTGCCACGCCCGGGGGGTCAACGAGGACATGCCGCCTGCGTGGATGCCATATTTTGTCGTCGCCGATCTCGACGAGAGCATCGCCGCCTGCACCGAACTCGGCGGCGAGATTGTCGTCGGTCCGCGGACGCTTGGCGAAGGCCGGTTCTGCGTCGTCAGGGATCCGGCGGGCGCGGTCGCGGCATTGTACGAATGCTGAATCAGTCCTCGACCGACAGATGCGCGAGCTCTTCGGCGTGGAGCTCCCAGTTGCGGCCGTCGAAGTGGCTCACCCGAACAGCCTCGATGGTCCCGGGATCGAGACAGCGAACATTGATGCTGAATCCGGTGGGATTGGATCGCGGAACATAGAACGACTTGATGCCGCAGGCGCGGCAGAAGTAGTGCCGGGCGGTTTCCGTGTTGAAGGTGTAGGTCTCGATTGCGTCGGCGCCCGCGGTCAAACGGAAGCGCGACGCCGGGACGATGAGGTGGAGGTAGGCGGTCATGGAACAGATCGAGCAGTTGCAGGTCTGGGCCTCGATCACCGCGGGGGCGTCGACTTCGAAACGGACCCGACCACAGTGACAGCCGCCTCGGTGAGTCTTCATTTCTTGAAAAACAGGAGCGCCGCCAACCCCACCAGAACGACCGCAAAGAGCTTTCTGAACTGGGCCGTGGAGACGTGCTCGACGAGCCGCGCGCCGATCTGCGCACCGATGATCCCGCCGAGGCCGAGCAGGAGGCCGACCTTGAGATCGACGTTGGCCAGTTTGTTGTGGGCGAAGAGTGCCGACATGGCGACGACGAGGATGGTCACGAACGATGTGCCCACCGCCTTCTGCGCGGGATAGCCGAGAAAGAGGAGCAGCGGCACCACGAGGAAACCACCTCCAAGGCCGGTAAAGGCGGCGCCGATGCCGACCACGATGCCGAAGAGGGCCAGAAGAAACACGTTCGGAGTCAATGCTCGTCTCCTTTTGGGTGGTGACCGCGGCTCGGGCCGGTCAGTTCTCGGTCAGTCGTTCGCCGGTGGCGAGATAGTGGTTGAGCTCGGTCTCCCAGGTCAGCATGAACTCGTCGAAGTGGCGCTGGGTGAACTCGTTCACCACCCGATCGCCGTCCGGGCCGAGGGCGGTGAACGAGTAACTGATCTCCGCCGTCGATCCCCCCGGCGCAGCCGACAGTCGGATCGTGATCTTGCCGACGACGATGCCCGGAATCACCTTGATGATCTCCAGGTGATGGTCATCCGGATCGTGTCGGGTGATGACCCAGATCGCCTCCTGCGGTCCGGTGGCGGTGACGAAGATGCAATCGAGCTCGGCCAGACCGGACTCGGTGGCGACCAACCGCGGGTGCCAGCCGTTGACCCACTCGGACTCACGCACCGGGCAGAGCAGCGGAAAGACCTGGTCCGGCGGCGCGTTGAGCTGTTGCGTGAAACGCCTCGTGACTCGGTGTGGTTTGACGATGTTCATATGGCACCTTGTTTCAGATTCGTTCCCCGGTCGGTCAAGAGCGCTGCTTGCCGAAGTCTACATCCACCCAACCTCCACGAGTCGAGTATCGATGTTCCATGCGGGCACAGTCGATGATCGCGCCTTCCATTTTATCCCAGAGTCAGTAGCATGAAGGCGATGGCGCCGACGATGAATCCCACCGAGATCACGCTCGTGGTCCCGGCCTTCAACGAGGCTGCGCTCCTGCCGCGGCTGTTGGACACCGTCGACGAAGCCCGCAGGCGGTACCGGCGGGGGCGCGATGCCGTCGAGGTCGTGGTGGCGGATAATGGATCCACCGACGGGACCGGCGGGATCGCCGGCGACCGCGGCTGCCGGGTGGTCCGGGTGGAAAAGAGGTGCATCGGGGCGGCCAGAAACGGTGGCGCCGCGGTCGCCTCGGGGCGGCTGCTCGCGTTTGTCGACGCCGACATCCGGATTCATCCCGAGACTTTCAACGCCGTCGACGAGGCGATGGAGACCGGTCGATTCATCGCCGGCGCGACCGGGGTGTCCCTCGAACGGTGGTCCCTCGGCATCGCTGCGACCTATGCGCTTTTCATGCCGTTGGTGTGGGCCTTGCGGATGGACACGGGGGTGGTGTTCTGTCGCCGCCGCGACTTCGACACCGTCGGCGGCTATGACGAGTCCCTGCGGGCTGGAGAGGACGTGCGTCTGCTCTTCGACTTGCGGCGTCTGGGCGGGGCCCGCGGCCGTCGCCTGGTCCGACTGCGAGCGGTCAAGGCCGTCGCCTCCATGCGCAAGTTCGACCGCCACGGAGATTGGCACTACTTCACCTTCGTGCCGAGGCTGGGAATCGGCCTGCTCTTCAATCGCCGGCGGTCCGACGATCTGGTGGATACCTACTGGTACCGCGCCCGCGACTGATGTGAGAGGAGACCGTCCGGCGCTCCCATCACCGTTCTCGGATTGGCGGACTCGCCGCAGGGTGGCGTAGAATGACGAGGTGCGGCAAGGTCGATCACACCCGGTTTGGGAGAGAACTCAGGGCGCCCGCGTCTGGACCGACGAGGTCGGTGAGGGCATCACCCGGATCAGGATCACGAGCCGCTGGGCGAAGATGCTCGGTTTCGAGGTTTCGGCCTACCTGGTCGGCGACCTGCTCGTCGACACCGGTTTTTCCCACGTCCGCGACCGGTTTCTGAAGGTCCTCGAGGGGCGTCGGGTTCGCGCCGTCTGCTGCACTCACAACCACGAAGACCACACCGGTAACTGCGGACCGCTCGCCGCCATTCACGGCTGTCCGGTCTATGTCGGCAATCACGGCCTCCGTTGGAGCGAGGGGGTCCGTCGGCTGAAACCTTATCGAGCCTGGTTCTGGGGTTCGCCGGGATGGTATGAAGCCCGGGAGATGCCCGCCGAGGTGCTCGGGACCGAACGGTCGCTCCGCACCCTGCCGGCGCCGGGCCACTCGATCACCCATGTCGCCCTGTGGGAAGAGGCCACCGGCACGGTCTTCACCGGGGACCTCTTCATCGCCCCCGGCGCCTCGGCCGTGATGGTCCAGGAAAACCCCTACGAGCTCGTCGCCTCGCTGCGTCGGGTGGCGGCCCTCGAGCCGCGGCTGATGCTCACCGGCCACGGCCTCGCGATGGAGGATCCGGCGCCGCGCCTGCGCGCCAAGGCGGAGATGATCGTCGACACGGCCGCGCGCGCGGTGGAGCTCCACCGCACCGGAATGGACGATCGCGCGATCGTCCGCACCATCTTCCCGACCGGCAACCGTCGGGATCGGGTCATCGAGGCCCTGACCCAGGGAGAGTTCTCGCGCCTCAACTTCGTGCGCGCCGCGCGCCGCCACCTCCACGACCGGTCGACGGCGGTTCTGCGACAATGACCGGGATGCCGACTGTTGACGATCTCCGCCGGTCCCTGCAGGACCACGAACCGCGCCTCCTCGATCGAACCGGGGAGCTCAAGGTCGCCGCGGTGGCGGCGGTCGCCCGTCAGACCAGACGGGGCGTCGAGATGCTGTTCATTCACCGCGCCGAGGATCCGCGCGATCCCTGGTCCGGCCACATGGCGTTTCCGGGAGGGCGGGTGGATGACCGTGACGCCGACTCGCTCGAAGCCGCCGTGCGCGAGACGAAAGAGGAGGTCGACCTCGACCTGGAAACGCGCGGCACCCTCCTCGGCCGGCTGTCCGATGTCGCCGCCGTCGGTCGCGGCCGACCTCTGTCCCTGGTCGTCGAACCCTACGTCTTCGCCATCGAGGAGCGTCCGGCGCTCGAACCCAACCACGAGGTCGCTGATGTGGTTTGGGTGCCGCTCGACTTCCTCCTCGATCGATCCAACCGTTCAACCATCGCGTGGCGGCACGGCGACGTCGCCGTCAACCTGCCGTGCTACCGCTACAACGAGCACGTCATCTGGGGCCTGACCTTCGGGATGGTCGACGAGCTCATCACGCTGATCGAAGGCGGCAGCGGCGGGGGACGGTGGATGGACCCGCGATAGCAAATTATGAATTATGAATTATGAATTGACAGCGGCTCCGCGACGCGCTTCTGAGCGTTTACGCTGATGTTCCTAGAACCGCCTCGATGGGATCCTCAAAGCGCCTCTGAGAATCTCGAAAAACGAATAATCGACAACTTCGCTGAATCTCCGGATAGCCCTTCTGAGCATCTGCGATGTAATTCATAATTCATAATTCATAATTCATAATTCAAAATTCATAATTCATAATTCATCATTGATCAGTGCGCCTCGTCCCAGTTCCTGCCCATACCGAGGTCGACCACCAGCGGCACCGAGAGCTCGATGGCGCCGATCATCTCCTCGCGCACCATCTCGCCGACCGCCTCGGCCCGGTCTCCGTCGACCTCGAGCAGGAGCTCGTCGTGGACCTGGAGAAGCATGAGCTGACCGGGGAACTCGGCGCGGAGCCGGGCATCGACTCTGAGCATGGCCTTCTTGATGAGATCGGCGGCGGAGCCCTGCACCGGGGTGTTGATGGCGACGCGCTCGGCGGCGGCGCGGGCGTTGAAATTGCCCGATCGGAGGTCCGGCACGGGTCGCTTGCGACCGAGGAGGGTCTCGACATAGCCCTGTCTCGCCGCTTCGGCAAGGGTCCGTTGCCGATACTCCTCGATCTCGGGGAATCGTTCCTTGAAACGCTTGATGTAGCGGCCGGCCTCGCCGCGCGGAATCCTGAGCTGTTGCGCGAGGCCGAAGGCGCTCTGGCCGTAGACGATGCCGAAGTTCACCGCCTTGGCGATGGTGCGCTGCTGGCGGGTGATCTCCGCCGCCGGGAGCTCGAAGAGGCCTGAAGCGGTCTCCGAGTGGACATCGGCGCCGGCGGCAAAGGCATCGGCGAAACCGCCGACCCCGCCGCAGAGGTGGGCGAGGATGCGGAGCTCGACCTGAGAGTAGTCGGCGCCCACGAACACCCTGCCCGGCGGTGCGATGAAGGCCTGGCGGATGCGCCGCCCCTCGGGGGTTCGAATCGGGATGTTCTGCAGGTTGGGGTCGGTGGACGACAACCTTCCCGTCGCTGCGGTCGTCTGTGAATACGAGGTGTGGATGCGCCCGGTCTCGGGGTGGACCAGGCCGGGCAGGGGATCGACGTAGGTGTTCTTGAGTTTGACCAGCGAACGGGTGTCGAGGATGGCGCGGGGCAGCGGGTGTTGGATCGAGAGCTCGGTGAGGACCTGCTCGTCGGTCGACGCCCCGGTCTTGGTGCTCTTGATCACCGGCAGACCGAGGTCTTCGAAGAGGATCTCCCGAAGCTGCTTGACCGAACCGATGTTGAACTCGCGACCGGCGGCCTCGTAGCACCGCTTTTCGGCCTCGGCGATACCGGCTTCGAGCTCGGCCGAGAGCTCGCCGAGGAGGTCGCAGTCAACGACGATGCCGTTCATCTCCATCCGCGCCAGGACCGGCATCAGCGGCAGCTCGAGCTCGCGGTAGAGGGTGTCGAGGCCCTCTTCCTTCAACCGTCTTTCCAGCTTGGTGTCGAGCAGCCAGGTGACGTGCGCGTCCTCGGCGGCGTAGTCGCGGGCGGTGTCCAACGGCACCTGATCGAACGTGCCGCCCTTGGGGACCACGTCCGAGAAGCCGATCATCTTGTGGTTGAGATAGACGAGGGCGAGGTCATCGAGCTTGTGCGAGCGACGGTCCGGGCTGAGCAGGTAGTCGGCGAGGAGCGTGTCCCCGACGATACCGTTGATCTCGGCCCCGTGGCGGGCGAGAACCTCGAGATCGTACTTGAGGTTCTGGCCGGTCTTGCCTTTGCCCGGGTCGGTGAGCACCGGCAGGAGCGCCTCGCGCACCGTGTCCCAGTCGAGCTGGGGCTCGAGGACCGCGTGCGCCACCGGGACGTACCAGGCGATCTCGTCGTCGGCGCAGAACGAGAGACCGACCAACTCGGCGCGCATGGAGTCGATCGAGGTGGTTTCGGTGTCGAGGGCGAATCGCGGCGCGGCCGCCAGACAGGCCGCCAACTCGGCGAGCTCGCTCTTTTCGGTGACGAGGCGGTACCTGCCGCGGTCGATGCTGGTCATCTCGCCGCCGAACTCGCGCAGCAGGCCGCGGAACTCGAGCTCGGTGAAAAGCTCACGGGCGCGGTCTTCATCGGGCGGCCAGGACAGGGCGAGTGCGTCGAGCTCGACGTCAACCGGCGCGTCGTGACGGATGGTCGCGAGCTCGCGCGAGAGGAATGCCTGGTCGCGGTCGCGTTCGAGCTTGGCCTTGGCGCCGGGGGGCGTCACCTCGTCGATATGGGCGTAGATCTCGTCGAGCCCCTTCCACCTGGCCAGCAGCGCCTTGGCGCCCTTCTCGCCGATGCCCTTGACCCCCGGGATGTTGTCCGACGAGTCGCCCCAGATCCCGAGGGCGTCGGGGACGAGCTCGGGCGGGCAGCCGAACTTCTCCTCGACCTCGGGGAACGAGATCCGCCGGTCCTTCATCGTGTCGAGCAGGGTTACGTGCTCGGTGACGAGCTGCATGAGGTCCTTGTCCGAGGTGACGAGGACGACGTCGATGGAGTCTTCGTGGCGCCGGGCGAGGGTGCCCATGACGTCGTCGGCTTCGAAGTCGTCGATGCAGAGAAAGGGAATGTCGAAGGCGTCGGCGAGACGCGAGAAGTGGGGCATCTGGGCGCGCAGGGCGTCGGGCATGTCGGGGCGGGTGCCCTTGTAGTCGGGGAAGCGGCGCTCGCGGAAGGAGCCGCCCTTGGGGTCCCAGGCGATGGCCAGGTAGTCCGGCTTCTCGTCGCGGATGAGCTTGAGCAGCATGTTGGTGAAGCCGAAGAGGGCGTTGGTGGGCAGCCCGGCGGAGTTGGTCATCCCGCCGATGGCGAAGAAGGCCCGAAACGCGATGTTCGGCCCGTCGATGAGGTAGAGCTTCTTGCGTTCAGTCATGGGTGAGAGTGTAACCCGCGTCCGCGTCCGCGTCCGCGTCCGTTTCCGTTCCCTCTCCCTCTCCCTTTCCTTCATCCGATCCCGATCCCCGCTCGTACCAGCGCCCGCGCCGGATGTTCATGCTACGCTCCGGCTCCGAGGGAGGCTCGATGAAACGACCCGTACTCTGTCTGGCCCTGGTCATCCTGTGTTCGCTCTCCGTGACCGCCGAGGAGATGGTCATAGTTCCCCGTGCCGTCCTCGACGCCATCGCCGACGACGAGTCGAACCCGCTGCCGCGGTTCGCCTCGCCCGAGGAGCTCGCGCTCCCGCCGCTCGAGCTGCCGGAGGCGATCCTGACGCCGCCGGCGGGCGCGGTCGACTGCCCCCCCGAGTACGCCCCGAGCGAGGGGATGCTCATCCGCTGGGGATCGTTCAACGACGTTCTCACCGCCATGACGGTGCCGATCACCACCGGCGACCCCGACGGCATCGTCTACATCCTGGTCTGGAGCGCCTCGCTCCAGGCGAGCGCCACGACCGCCCTGACCAACGCCGGCGCCGATATGAGCCAGGTCGAGTTCATCGTTGTCGACACCGATTCGGTGTGGATTCGTGATTACGGCCCGCGGTTCATCTCCGAGGACGGCCGCCGCGCCATCGTCGACCATACCTACAACCGCCCCCGACCTCTCGACAACCAGGTGCCGGATTTCATCGCGGCCCTTTGGGGAGAAAGCTCGTACGACATCGGCCTCACCCACGGCGGCGGCAACTTCCACTTCTTCGGCGACGACGAGGCGTTCATGTCCGAGCTCATCGTCAACGAAAACCCCGGCCTCACGCCGGCCGAGATCGAGCAGCGCTACCTCGACTACCAGGGTCTGTATCTCACCATCACCGATCCGCTGCCATCGTGGTTCGACTCGACCCAGCACATCGACATGTGGATGCAGCCCGTGAGCGACCGTGTGGTCATCATCGGCGAGTACGACCAGTTCACCGATCCGGAGGCCTACACGGTGACCGAGACCTGGGCCGCCGAGCTCGTCAGCAGGGGGTACACCATCCACCGCACACCGGGTTGGAGGGCCGGCGGAACCCACTACACCTACACCAATGCGGTGATCTTCAACGACATCGTGTTCATTCCCTCCTTCTCGGGCTACGCGACCGAGAACGCGCAGGCGGTGGCGGTCTTCCAGGCCGCATTTCCGGGCAAGACGATCATCCCCGTGGACTGCACGTCGATCATCACCCTGGCGGGCGCCATCCACTGCATCGTGATGCAGGTGCCCGAGGTCGATCCGCCGCTCTTCGCCGATGGATTCGAGGATGGGACAACCGACGCGTGGATCGTGGTCGCGCCCTAGCAATTCGTCGGACGAATTGCGGTGGCGCGTCGGACGCGCCGGTTCGTCAGCCGATCCCCCACTGGAGATGGTGGCGGTCGCCCTCCATGTGCCGTCGGAGCGCGTCGACGGCGCGGCGCCACTCCTCCGGGGTGATTCTCCGCCGCAAAACCGGGAATCCGCCGGTGGTGAGCACTCGGTGGGCGGGGCGGTACTGGGCGAGCAGGGAGACGGTGATCGACGGCGACAGCTCGGTCGCGATCCACTCGACGCTGGCCTCGATTCCTGCGAGGTTCTCGGGCAGGACCAGCATCCGGACGAGGATGCCCCTTTCCAGTGTGCCGCCCGGGCCGAGCTCCCATGCCTCGCCGGTCTGACGGAACATCTCGGCGATGGCGGCGCGAGCACGTTCGGGATAGTCGGCGACTCCGGCAAGCCGGCAGCCGGTGTCGGGGTCGGCGAACTTGAGGTCGGGCATCCAGACATCGACGATGCCGTCCAGCAGCCCGAGAGTCGCCACCGAGTCGTACGCGTTGGTGTTGTAGACGATGGGCACGGCAAGACCGCGACCCGCGGCGATGGCCAGCGCCCGCACCAGCTGCGGCACCTGGTGTGACGGCGAAACCCAGTTGAGGTTGTGGCAGCCGCGGTCCTGGAGGTCGAGGAAGACGGAGGCGAGCCCGGCGTCGGTGATGGCGGCGTCGAGAAAGCGCTTCGGCTGCTGCGAGATGTTGTGGTTCTGGCAGAAAGCGCAGGCCAGGTTGCAGTTGGCGAGGAAGACGGTGCCCGATCCCGAACGACCCGAGATCACCGGCTCTTCGCCGTGGTGAACGCACCACGACGCAATGACCGGGGCAAGACCGGTGTTGCAGGCGCCGAGCTCGACCGACCGGTCGACCCGGCAGGCGTGCGGACAGACGGTGCACTCGCCGAGCAACGCGTCGAGAGCCCGTGCCCGCTCGTCGAGCTCGCCGGATCGAGCGAGGCTGAGATAGGAGGCTCGCGGTGCGCGGCGGAGTTCGCTCAATTCGTGTCTCGGTCCTCGAAAACGAGGCGCTCACCATCCCAGCGCAGCACGGGCCATTCGGGGTAGGTCCTCGCCAAAGCCGAGTTGTCCTCGAGGTCGGCGGCGATGATGATCTCGTGCCGCTTCACTCCGGTCATGAGCCTGGCGGCCTCGCCCCACGGTTCCCAGTGCTCACCGTCGATGAGAATCACCGCCGCCGCCAACCCGGTGGCCTCGAGCTGCCGTTCGAGCTCGCCGTTGACCTCGTAGTAGCCGCGGTAGAGCGCGAGGCGGGTGGGCAGGACCGCGAGTGCGGCCAGGTTGAGGGCGAGGAAGATCGCGCCGACGCTGGTGGCGGCGGACCGGGACGGCTGGGCCCAGCGGGCGAGCTCGCGAAACCCGCGCGCCGAGAGCAGATAGAGACAGGCTGCACCATCGAAGTAGTAGCGGGCGCCATAGCCGTGCAGACCGTTGGCCTTGGTCGGCACGTGGCCGAGGGCGATGACCACGAAGATCGCGAGCAGGAGACGATCCTCCGGGCGTGCGCGGCGCAGGAGAAACGGGATCGCGATGAACGCCAGCGAGAGAGCCGGCGCGAGGCTGCCGGTTGAGAACGGCCAGCCCCAGCCGGTGAGACCCGCCGAGGCGGCGCGGAGAACGGCGTCGAGGTTGCGGATTCCGAACGGAATGTTCTCAAGGCCGTACATGGAGCCCTGCGCGAACGAGTAGGGCAGCGACGACCAGCTGCCCGTGATGACGGCGTTGTGGACCAGGGTGGGCAGGCTTGCCGCAAGACCCGCCCCGGCGGCGGCGATGGTCCTCCATTTCGGTCGTGGGTCGCTCTCCCCCAGGAACGCATCGAAGACCAGCCAGCCGCCGAAGACCAGCGATGCCGCGACCGCGGTCATCGGCCGGACGGCGAGACAACAGCCCATGGCGGCGCCGGCTCCGGCGCCCGCCCACCAACCGGGCAGCCGACGCGACAGCAGCAGCAACCAGACCGCGAGCAGGACGAGAACGGCGCAGGCGGTGTGCGGGAACATGGATCCGGAAAGGAGCCTGGCAAGCGGGGAGACCACCGCCAACGATGCCGCGGCGAGACCCGTGATCTCATCGTCGATCTCGCGACCGACCAGAAAGAGCAGGACGATGAAGACCAGACCGAGAACCGGAGCGACAAGCTGCGGTGCGCCGACGGCAAGGCCGACGGCAAGGAGGGCGGGCCAGCCGACGGGGTAGTGACCGACCCAGCGGCCGTCGACGAGGTAGGTGAAGGGGACTCGCAGGTGGTCCTGGATGACCGATGCCGCCGGGGCGACCTCGCCATCGAGCAGCCAGCGCGCCTGAAGGAGGTAGACCACCTCATCGATCTGGTGCGGCAGTCCGCCGAGGATGTCGATGGCGACCCGGGCGGAAATGGCGGTGCCGACGGCGGCGAGGACGATGGCGGCGAGCAGCGCGATGCGCCTCGGCGGATCGCGGCGCGGGTATTCAATGAGCGGTCGGGAGAGATCCGGGAGCACCCCGGCGCGGCCGGAGACTGAGGCGATGAGGCCGATGAACGCGATCACCAGGCAGGCCGCCGCGGCGGCTCCGAGAAGCTGCGCGATGATGGCGCGAATGTCCCAGGCCGGGGTCGGATAGAGGGTGCTGGCATCCCGGACGGCGCCGTCGCTGCCTCGAATCGCGAGGTAGTTGTCGAGCATGCCCCGGCGCAGGGAAAAATGGAGGGTCGGTTCGCCGTGAAGACTGATGGTGACGTCGTTGGTGAATCGCCCGTAGAGGTCCGTTCGAATCGTGAACGGCCCGCCGAGGACCACCCACTCATCGAAGACGAGCTCGAGTTCATCCCGGTGATCCACCCACCAGTCGCCGACCGGCGCCGGTGGCTCGGGAAAAGCAGAGGGGAGTCGGTCGAAAGGCAGGCTGCGGGTCACGCCGTCGCCTTCGATCTCGAGGCGGACGGCGCCCGGGCGCACGATGCGGTCGGCGGCGTGGATGGTGATCCGCTCGACCGACGTCATCGCGCCGGGAAGGACGAGCTCGGTGCCGGCGACGTTGAACCTCAGGTGGTTTCCGAGGTTTTCGATGGTGACCTCGGTATGACGGTCGACCACCGCAGCCGCGAGCCAGAGCAGCACCGCCGCCGTCAACCAGCCGACTGCAGAGCGCCATCGATGTGAGTGCTTCGGGTTCACCGGTTCATCATACGGCGTGCATGATGTCGATCACAGAACCCGTCGGGCGTCGATCGCCGGCGCCGGTCCCGGTCGGCCTTCAATTCGCCGCGTCCACCAGTTCCACCCGCTCGATCTGGGTCAGCATGTAGAGCAGCCGGAAGATCCACTCCTCGTCCTTTTCCCGTTGGACCAGCGCCGCCACCGTCGGACGTTCGTCCTCGATGGTGCGGACGATTCGCAGTTGCCGGCCCGAGAGGTGGAGATCGGCGGGGATGCCGGCGCCGCAGCGCACCACTTGGCGCTGCAACGCTTCGCGCATGATCTTTCGCACCGTCCCGAGGGGAAGACGATCCTGGACTCCGACATGGATGAGCGTGTGGCTGCGCAGATTGAGCGGAAGCACGGGGTCCGCCGGTTTGGAGTCGTGGTAGAACTCGAAGCTGCCCGAGGTCCACGTGAAGAGATCGTAGATTCGATCCCTGACCTGGGCGCCGAGCGCGGTGAAAAGCTGATTCGGGGTGCAGACATCGAGGGCGAGGAGCGCCTCGGTGAATCGCATCCCCTTGCGGGCGGCGAAGTCGAGCACCTCGGCGTGTTGTTCGCGGGAGAGCTCGCCGTCGGCAACCAGAAACTCGCCGAACCTTTCGCTTTCGATGTTGGAGGTGGCAAAGACCGGGTGCCCCTCCTCGAAGAAAATCGATTTGCGGACCGGTTCGCGGATGAGATCGAGTCGGCCGTCCTCGCGGGTTTCGGCGAGCCAGTGGAAGAGACTGCACAGCGATTGGCTCATGAGATCGCCGGTGAGGTCGGGCGGGCCTTCGGCCTCGATCTCGCTGCCCCTGGCGGGGATCGCGACCGGGCCCGGTTCGCGGCCGCCGAAGATGTTGAGCGGGTTTCCTTGAGCCGGCATCTCGACCTGGGTCGGGATTGGTTTTCCGCTCGTCGCGTCGGCCTGCTCCTGCAGCTCCTTGATCAGGTCCCTTTCGGCCTTGTGGTCGCTGCGTTTCTCGCGCTCGATGTCATCGGTGAAGAGCGCGTGCATGAAGGTGGCCACCTCGGCCTTGGTCATGGGCTGCGTCGCGGCATCGACCCGGGACAGGAGATCGTCGCGCATGGCGGCGGCGGTGGGATAGCGATCATCGGGATCGGTGGCGATGGCGCGATCGATGACCGTGCGCAGAGCTTCGGGAAGCTCGTCGATGCGGCCGCGGTCGAAGTTGCCTTTCCGGATGTCGAGCAGCATGACCATTTCGTTGGGCGCGTCGCGGAGCGGCGCCATGGTCAGCATTTCGGCGAGGACGATCCCGAGGGAGAAGATGTCGGATCTCCGGTCGACATTCTCGCCCTTGGCGCCCTCGGGGCTGATGTATCGGACCTTGCCCTTGATGACCCCGTGTTCGGTGTGTTCTTCGCGGTCGCGGGCGCGCGCGACGCCGAAGTCGGTGAGCTTGACCTCGCCGTCATAGGCCAGGACGATGTTTCTCGGGCTGACATCGCGGTGGACGATCTCCTGCGGCTGGCCGTCGGGCGAGCGGAAGTCGTGGGCGTAGTGGAGACCGGTGCAGACGTCGCTGATGACCAGGGTCGCGAGACGCCAGGGGAACTTGCGGTTCATGGCGGCGAGGCGCTTGAGAACCCGGTAGAGATCGCGGCCCGAGACATACTCCATGGCGATGAACGGCATCGACTCGACCTCGCCGAGGTCGTAGATCTGGACGATGTTCGGGTGGACGAGACGGGAGGCGATCTTGGCCTCGTCGGTGAACATCCTCAGGAAACGGGTGCGTTCGAGGAGGTGCTCGTGGATCCGCTTGATGGCAACGGTCTTGGTGAAACCGCGGATGCCCTGGACCTTGGCTCGATAGACGTCCGCCATCCCTCCGGAGGAGATGTGATCGATCAGCACGTATTTGCCAAAGCTTTGCATCTTTGCAGCAGGATCCTCGATGGCCCCGGCCAAGTGTAACTGAGATCGCGCCGGAGCAAAGCCTCCAGGCGCCTCAGAAAAGATCCACGATCTGCCGCACCGCGATCGCGGCAAAAAGCGCCAGCGCCGCAACCATCGCGGTCAGGCTCAGGGTGCCGGTCCGGAGCTCTCCCATGAGCGAGCGCCGGGTCGTCAACCAGAGCAGGCTGGCGGCGAGGAAGGGCATGAAAAGGCCACCGGTCAGGGTGTAGAGTTTGATCACCCAGACCGGCCGGTCGAGGATCAGGAGCACCATGGGCGGCAGGGCGAGGAAGAGCAGGGCGCTGCGGTAGGTCCACCCGCGTTCGTCGACCCGGCCGGTTCGTTTTCGCAGGTGTCTGGTGAAGTCGGCGAAGAGATAGGGGACACCCTGCCAGACCCCGAGGGTGCTGGTGAAGACCGCGGCCCACAGACCGATGAGAAAGGTGGCTCGGGCAATCTGGGCGATGGTGTCGCCGAAGCGTTGGCCGGCGCCCTGCTCGAGGGCGTCGGCGCAGGCGACCAGACCCTGGCTGCCCGCCGGCATCCCTCCGAGCCCGATCAGCGCGGTGGCGGCGAGGACCAGCATGGCGCCGCCGAAGATCCCGGTCAGGGCGTAGCCGATGCCGAGATCGCGCCGGACCGTCGTGATCCATGCCCTTCCATCCCAACCCCTCTCGCGAATCCAGTATCCGTACGAGAGCATGGTCACGCTGCCGCCGACACCGCCCATGAGGCTGAGCACCGTCGCCGCCGACCCGGAAGGCAGCCTGGGGATCAGGAGTCCCCGGAGGACGCGGGCGAGGTCGGGTCCGATGAGAACGACGCTCGCCAGCAGGGTCAGGACCATCAACGCGATCAGGAACTTCATCGTTGTTTCGAATCGATCGTAGCGACCGAACCAGACCAGGATCAGAGCTGCGATGGAGTGGATGGCGCCCCACGGCCCGATGCCGATAGCCGGTACGAGGGCGTGGGCGGCGACGCCGCAGGCGCTCATCAGCCCACCGGCCACGATGAAGCTCCAGATAACCAGATAGATCAGAAAGCCGGTCTGGAAGACCATTCCGATGTGTGCGCCCCAGCCCTCGATCAGGGTGGTGCCGGTGGCAAGCTGCCATCGGGCGAGGCCCTCGTTCAGGGCGAACTTGAGGAGGGCGCCGACGGCGATGACCCAGAGGAGGGTCTCTCGGAACTCGGCGCCGGCGAGCATGGCGGCGAGAAGATCGCCGGCGCCGACGCCGGTCGCGGCGACCGCCAGACCCGGACCGATGAGCAGGAGCCACCGACCGGTGGTCCCGACCTCGGCCGGATCCGGATCACTCAAGGACATCGCCGATGGGCGTCCAGGACGCATCTCCGCGCCGACGGACCGCGGAGGATCGGTCCAGGACCCGTCGTTGGACGAGTTCGCCGAGCTGTCGGCGGGTGAAAGGGCCGTCGGTGCTGCCCTGGAGGACGGCGAACCAGATGGCCGGGTCGCCGGGATCTGCGGCGGTATCGACCGGCGGCAGATTCGAAACCGAGCCGGCGCCGGTCGGCGCCGCCCGCCGGGGACGGCGCCGTCGAACGGCCAGAGCCGTCGCCACGGCAAGAACCCCGGCCGCGGCGAGGATGGGAATCAGGAAAGAGCGCAGGTCTTCAGGGGTTGAAGCGCCGCCGGATGAGCCGAGAGCGGAGCGGAGCCGGTGCATGACCGAACCGGCGTCGCCCGCGGCGATCCGCGCCCCGTCGGGGCCGTAGAGAATCATGTACGGGATCGAGGAGAGCCGGTACTGCCGGCTCACCGGGCTGTCCCAGTTGATGATGTCGATTTTGCGAACCGAGAGATGGTCGCCATATCGACCCGCGAGCTCCCGGATTTGCGGTTCGAGGGCGCGACACGGTCCGCACCAGTCGGCATAGAAATCGAAGAGTACATATTTCCCGGCTGCGAGGTGCTCCTCGATCTCGATCTCGCGGCCGTGGGTGATGGTCTGGATGTCGGCAGCCCCGGCCGACACCACCGGCGAGAGCAGCAGAAGGAATGCCAGGACGGCCGAGGAACGAGAGCTCTTCACCCGCAGAGCTTAGCAAAAACGAGGCGTCTTCATTCCCGATTCTCGATCGTCAGCCGTCCAGCACAGCGGCCGCACGAGGGACCATGGTTGCCGGTGGTGAAGACACCGGTTGCAAGGGCGGGTTCTTTGCCGGTTCTCATCCGAGCGACGAGGGCCGGCCGCGATCGTGTTGACGATGATGAACATCAGAATCGAGCATCCTCCGAGAGGATCGCCGCCAGGGTCGAGGCGAGAGCGTCGACCGAGAAGGGTTTCTGCAGCCAGGCGGCGAGATTGGGGCTGGAAAAGCCGCCGCCCATCGGATCCGGCGCGTACCCGCTCATGAGGACCACCGGGATGGACGGGTTGCGGCGCTCGAGTTCGACCGCCAGTTCGACGCCTCCCATGACCGGCATGGCGACATCGGAGAGCACGAGACGGATCGCCTCTTCGGTCGTCTCCAGGATCTCCAGGCCTTCAATTCCGTTGCAGGCGCAAATGGGCCGGTAGCCGAGGGCCTCGATGAGCTCCCCGGTGAGCGCCCTGACCGTGGGGTCGTCCTCGACCACGAGGATGGACTGGCGATTCCCGAGCGGGGTGGGAGGGCGCTCCGAATCGGATTCGGGACTCGCCGCCGCCTCGTCGTCGACCGGAAGGTAAAGGGTGAATGTCGTTCCCTGATCCACTTCGGTCTCGAAGGTGATCCGCCCGTGGTTCTGGTGGATGATGCCGTAGCTCTGAGCGAGACCGAGGCCGGTGCCCTGTCCGCGTTTCTTCGTGGTGAAGAATGGGTCGAAGACATGCGGACGGGCCTCGGGTGGAATCCCGCAACCGGTGTCCGTGATGCTCAGACAGATCCAGTCTTCCCGCTCGGATCCGGGAATCGAACCGGGACCGAGCTGGGTCGCGGTCGGACGCCAGAGCCTGACCCTGATCTCGCCGCCGTTGGGCATGGCCTGGCTCGAGTTGACGGTGAGGTTGGTCAGGACCTGCTGGAGCTGGACGGGATCGAAGCGGATGATGTGCTCTCCGGGCGCCGCGTCGATCTCGATGCTGACGGTCTCGGGGATCAACCGATCCAACATGGTGAGGGTCTCGACGAGAAACGACCGGAGGTCGATGCGCTGCGGCCGGGTCGCGGTCTGCCGGGAGGAGTCGAGGATCTGGCGGATCAGGGCCGCGGCGCGATCTCCGACGGCGAGGATTTCGCGGGTCTTCGATTTTCGGGCGGTGGGATCCTCGGATTCGTCGAGGAGCAGGCTTTCGGCCAGAATCGTCACCGCCTGGATGAGGTTGTTGAAGTCGTGGGCAATCCCTGCCGCGAGATGCCCCATGGCGGCGATCCGCTCCTGCCGAAGCAGATGTTCCGCCACTCTTCGCTGTTCGGAGATGTCGCGCAGCACGACCACCGACCCCCCTTGGGGGCTGCCCAGCACACGCACCGCCACTTGAAAAACCAGTGCCGGGTTCGACTCGGGAACGACCTCCAGCCACCGGGGCTCGGCGGCGTCCGATTCGAAGTCCGCCAACGGACGTCCCGCGACGGATCGAAGCTCGTCGCCGGGCTGGACAAGGCCGATGAGCGGCTCGGCGTGGTCGGTGGCGCAGTTGGCGAGGACCACGCGATGCCCGGCATCGAGAACGATCACTCCCTCGGGCAGGTGTTCCACCACGGTTCTCAGTCGGTGTCGCTCGCCGGCGACGACCTCTTCGGCGCGCCGCCGTTCGGCAATTTCGATTTCGAGAGCGCGCGCCGCGCGATGGAGCTCGGCTGTTCGTTCATTGACCCGTGTTTCCAGGTCGACGTTGAGCTGTGTCAGCTCGTCGAGAAGATGGATGCTGTCCATCCTGGCCGTGGCCAGACCGGCGACCTGCTCGAGGATGATGAGCTTTCGGGCGAGGATGGTCGAGTCCAACGAGTCGTGGGCGAAGACGTACAGGCCTCTGAGCTGAGACCGGCAGGAGCATGGGAGAAGCAGGATCTGGTTGCAGGGGACGTCGCGGACGGTGAGCTCGACCCCCCTCTTGGACGCATCGGCCGCTGAGCAGACGAGCGCGCCATCGCCGAGCAGCGTGATCGCCTGCGGCGTCAGGCGCAAAATCGATCCTTCGACCCGGTCCAGGTGGGCTACGAATTCGTGGGTGATCACCGGTGACGGACCGTCGATGCGGGCGAAAGCGCAATACGGGATCTCGTAGAGGATTCCGACTCTTTCGAGGAGCGTCTCGGCGATGGCGTCGATGTCTCGGATCGGGGCGATGTTCTCGGCGACCAACCCGAGGAGGAGCACATCCTCC
>JAHECW010000063.1 GCA_024641545.1 Acidobacteriota bacterium | reverse complement strand
CGGTCCGGTGCCCGCCTGCGATGTCGTGGTGGGCCCCGGCAACCGCTGGGTCACCGCCGCCAAAAAGCTCGTCGCCGGCGACGTCGGCATCGACATGCTGGCCGGCCCGTCCGAGCTCGTCGTCCTCGCCGACGCCGGCGCCGATCCCGCCACGGTGGCCGCCGATCTCCTGGCCCAGGCCGAGCACGACCCCGACGCCCTGCCGGTCCTGGTGACACCGTCCACGGCACTCGCCGATGCCGTCGACGCCGAGCTGGCGAGACAGCTCGCCGACCTGCCGACCCGGAACGTCGCCGAGGCTGCCCTGAACCACGGTTTCGCTGTCGTCGCCCGTGATCTGAACGAGGCAATCAGGGTCTGCAATGAACTCGCGCCGGAACACCTCCAAGTGCTCACTGCTGACGCCCACGCCGTTGCCGAGCGGATCGAACACTGGGGCGGGCTCTTTATCGGCGAGGCGTCGGCCGAGGTCTTCGGCGACTACGGCGTCGGCCCCAACCACACCCTGCCGACGGGCGGAGTCGCCCGGTTCAAGGGCGGTTTGAGCGTCCTCGATTTCCTGCGTGTGCGCACGTGGCTCAAGCTCGAGTTCGGCGAGGAGACCGACGCCATGGTCGAAGACGCTGCCGCCCTCGCCCGACTCGAGGGGCTCGAGGCCCACGCCAGAGCCGCGGAGCGGCGAACCACGAACCGCGGACGATCACGGAGGTCCTGACCTTCCGGGCGGAGGCCGTTACCGATTCGAAGCCGTCCGCGAAATCCACCACCGGGCTGCGGTACCCTGTTCCCATTGGAGGCGCCCATGACCATGGCGATCGACCGGCGAGCTTTCATGACCTCCCTCGCCGCCTGCAGCATCGCGGCCTGCTCCCCCGGCCCCAGGCTGGCGTTTCCCGAGCTCGAGGCCGAGGGCGAACCGGGCGACCTCGGGTTTGCCCACGGCCGGGCCTTCGCCCGCCAGATCCGCGCCAACCTCGGGTTCTACCTGGACTACCTGTCGCTGTCGGGGCGGTTCCCGACGGCCAGGCTGCTCGAGCTCGCCGGCGGATTCTCTCCGATCCTCAAGGAGCGCTTCCCGGACATGATCGAAGAGATCGACGGCATCGCCCGCGGCGCCGGAATGCCCCTTGAAGAGGTCATGCTGATCAACGCCCGGACGGACATTCTGGCGATGGTCGAGGCCGAGGTCGAAGCCGAGAAGATCCCAGCCTGCACCGCGTTGGCGCTCCGTGGCCGGGTGGACGGCCGGCCGGCGCTCGCTCTCGGCCAAAACTGGGACTGGGATCCGCTCCTGGCCGAGGCGCCGGTGGTGCTTCGCCTGCGGCCGAGTCGAGGTCCGGCCCTGGTGACCATGGTCGAGGCCGGGATGATCGGCAAGATCGGCTTCAACCGGCACCGGCTGGGGGTGTGCCTCAACTTCCTCAGCCACCGGACCGATGCCCCGGTCGGCGAATTCGGCGTGCCGATCCACTGTCTTCTGCGCGCCGTCATGAACTGTTCAACCATCGATGAGGCGGTGTCCACCGTGGCCGCCGCGCCGCGCTGCGCCTCGGCGAACTTCCTGCTCGCCCGGCACGGCGCCGAGGGCCCCGAGGCCCTCGACCTGGAGATCTCCCCCGACGAGGTTGCGACGTTGAAGAGCGGAGGGAACGACCTCATCCACACCAACCACTTCCTCGATCCCGAACTGTCGATGGGCTGCACGAGCGGGCGGGGCCCGTCGACGATGACGCGCTACGCCACGGCCCAACGGCTGGCCGCCGAGCTCGAGCCGACCGAGACCGACCCGGTGCGCCGCGCCCAGAGCGTCCTCGAGTCCCGCGATGAACTCCCCTACCCGATCAGCCGCGATCGCAACCCCGACCCGTCGTCGTCGACCCTCGCCGGCATCGTCATGGACCTCACCGGCAACCGCTTCATCCTCACCCGGGGGGCCCCGCACCTCGCCGAATGGATCGTACGCCCCGGCGCCTGATGCGGTGATCCCCTCGGTGCGGGCGGCCTCAGCCGAGATCGAAGCCCAGCCCCGGCTTGTCCGTGGGGTACAGATAGCCGTCGCGGAGCCGCACCGCGGCCGCCGCCGGATCGCCGATCAACCCGATGTGGCCGTCGAGATCGGCGAAGACCACGTTGGGCCTGGCCAACGCGAAGTGGAGTCCGGCGGCGATGGCGATCCCGGATTCGTCCATGCAGCCGACCATCACCTCGTAGCCGGCGGCGCGCGACACCGCGTTGACGTGGAGGGCCTCGGAGATGCCGCCGACCTTCATGAGCTTGATGTTGACCATGTCGACGAGGTCCCTCCTGGCCAGGCGGAAGGCGTCCCGCAGGTTCACCAGGCTCTCGTCGGCCATCACCGGGATCGATGTCCGGCGGCTGATCTGCGCCATGAGCTCGGGCTCGCCCTTCGGCGTCGGCTGCTCGATGAGCCGGAGACGGGCGTCGGCCGCGCGCCGCAACAGCTCCAGGGTCTCCTCGACCGTGAAACCCTGGTTGGCGTCGAACCGGAGCTCTATCTTCGGCCCGACCGCCCGCCTCACCTCGAGAAGGCGTTCGACATCGGCTTCGAGATCGGCGCCGCCCTTGATCTTGAGACACGAGAAGCCCTGTCCGACCCATCGGGTCGCCGACTCAACGGTCTCCCGCACCGGCAGGATCCCGATGGTCACGCTGGTCCTGATCCGATCTCGGTAGCCCCCGAGGAGGGTCCACAACGGCAGCCCCGCGCGCTTGCCGAGAAGGTCATAAAGCGCCATGTCGAGTGCCGCCTTGGCCGAAGGGTTCGCCGCCATCGGCTGGCGGACGCGTTCGAGAAGCATCGCCGTCCGCAGCGGGTCCGACCCTCGAATCGCCGGCTCGACCGTGTCGCGCAGGGCCGCCATGACCGAGTCCTCGGTTTCATTGGTGACCTCCTCGTCGGGCGCCGCGCAGCCGAAGCCCACGAGTCCGGAGTCGGTGACGATGCGGAGAAAAATATTGGTCGCCGAACTGATGGTCTCGTAGGCGATGGTGTAGGGGTCCTCGAGTTCGAAGTGCACGGGCCACGCCTCGACAGCGGTGATTTTCATCAGTACCTCCGCTCGTAGATCTCGTCGAGGCTCATGCTCTTGAGCTCCTCGACGAGCTCGACGAGGTTGGCGACCATGATCCGCCAGATCTTCTCCCCCTGCTCCGCGGTGGCGCGGGTCGGATCGCCGAGCACCCCGCTCGGCGAGAGCCGGGCCGTGCGCGCGTACCACTCGACGCTGCGCTTGGTGGTGAAGTCAAGATAGCGGCTGGAGAAGCTCGGGACAAAGGCCTCGGCTGCGTCCATGTCCACCAGGTCGGGCCGGATGGCGAGGCTCGTGGCGGTTTCGATCTCACCCGCGTGGACGTCGTTCTTCGTGCTGCAGTACTCGGCAAGATCGACATCACTGGATTCGCCCGTGTCGACGCAGGTGAAGATGTTCGCGTCCCGGTTGATCATCTGCGCCGCGAACTGCAGCGTCGCGGTGTTGCCGCCGTGGCCGTTGATGATGACCAGCTTGGTCACCCCGTTGCGCGCGCAGCTCATGCCGATGTCGTAGATCAGGCGCGACAACGATTCATTGCTGACGCTGATGGTGCCGGGAAAATCATCGTGATGGTACGAAACCCCGTAGGGAACCAGGGGCAGGACCAGCGGTTTCGGATCGCTGCACGCCTCGGCGACCCTCCGGGCGAGATAGTCGGCATCGAAGGCGTCGGTGTCGAGGGGGAGATGCGGTCCGTGCTGTTCGATGGCGCCGACCGGCAGCAGGGCGACGTCGACTTCCTGCAACCTCCGTTCGGCGGCCGGCCAGCTGAGCTCGCCGAGCAGGTGGGGCCGGCGTTCGTCGGGGCCGCCGGCGGTCTTCGGCTTGAGGCGCTCGAAACGGTACGGGCTGAAGAGCTCGGGGTCGTCGAGGGGGTGGATCGTGATCCACACCTGCCCCGTCCGGCGCACCGCGCCCGAGGCGTGTTCGAGATAGATCTGGTAGAGCCCGCGGCGCAGATCGACCGGGACACCGTCCATGGGTGACCGTTCCGGGTCGATCCGGACCTTGAGCACCTCCGGACGCGGTTTGACCGAGGTCTTGGTTGCACCGTCCTTCGGCAACCAGCCGAACTCGATGAGCATGGTCAGCATCTGCTGCTCGCCGGCGGATTCCTGGTGCACCCCGGCCGAGGCGACGGCGCGCAGACAGTCTTCGATCTGCTGGGCGGTGTAACCGCAGCGTTGCGGGTCGGCGCCGACAGCCTTCAACATGCCGACCACCCGGCGGCACTTCTCGCACCGTCCGCACGGCCGAACCCGCTCTCCCTCGACGCTGGCGGCGTGGCACGATGTCTGAAGCCGCTGCAGCTCGGGATAGCGTTCGACGAGGATCCTCTCGATCAGCAGTTCGGACAGCGGGCGGAGAATCGAGAACTGGGATACCGACCACTGTTTCTTCTGGTAGTACCGGGTCAGTCGGGCGTCGAAGAAGCGGCTCTGGTCATACAGCCCGTCATAGTGCGCGATCCCCTGGTGGAACACCCGGCGGGTGGTGTCGAACTCGTCGCCGATGACGACTCGGCCGAGGCCGCGATTACGAACCAGCGGCAGGATGCCGAAGAGAAAGACCGCCACCGTCCACAGCCGGATCGGATACTCGTCCGACCGTACCGATTGGAAATCCGGGCGGATGAAGGACAGGTGGCGCAGCATCCAGTTGAAGAGGCGGTCGCTGTTCGTCCACACCCGCGACGTGTTCGGAACATCGCTGACGAAATGACGGTACGCGTTGAGGGCGGTGAACCAGTGGCGGCCGGACTCGTTGACGAAGATCGGGTGGGCCTCGGCGCCGATCTCGGACACCAGGGCGTGACTGAGAAGGCTCTCCTTTCCTCCCGACGAGAGAATGGCGTAGCGCCCGGAATCGGTTGTCCAGGCCGAGGACCCGCGCGGGACCGCGTCAGGAAAGACCAGCTCGGCGCCGAGATAGGTCTTTCTCTTCTCCGGCTCGAGGCGCGCCTGCGGCAGCAGAAACGGGTTTTCCTCGAGGAACTTCTTGACGTAGATCTCCTTCGCAGTGTTGGCCGCCATCTCGAGCAGCAGCCGCCGGTCGTGACGGTCGAACGGCCCGCGGAGGACGATCTCCCGGCAGAACAGGCCGTAGTTGAGCGCAACCTGGGCGGCGATCATCGACGCGAGATTGAGGCTCGCGGGATCGCCCGGCTCGAAGACGTCCTCATCGTAGCGATAGATGAGCTCGGTCGCGTCGTCGTCGTCGCCGACGACGACGCGGTACGGCGCCACCAGCCGACGCTTCTCGATTTCGACCGGACCGACCTCGAGCCGGTCGATGACCAGCAGCGAATCGAGGGTCGTCATTTCAGCAACCCTTCTCTTCACCTCGGAGCCGCGGACCGGTCGCGGATCACCTCGACCAGCCCGTCGGCGCCGTCGCGAAGCACGTCGAAGACCGGCAGCCCGGTCGAGCGCGCGATCTCCGCCCGCGCGCGGTCGATCCCGTCCTCGTCGAGGTCCTCGTGGTTGAGGGTGATGGCGACCACCGGTCGGCCCGAGATCAGCTCGATGGCCTGGATCTGGCGATCCAAGGGGTGCATCGGATGACCCGGGAACCCGTCGTACTCCTCCCGAGCCGGCGCATGCTGCAGGACCACGACGTCCGGCCGGCCCGCCGCGAGGATCTCGTAGCCCCCGGGATAGGCCGGATTCATCAGGCTTCCCTGGCCCTCGATGACGATGACATCGGGACGGACCTCGTTCCACGCCGACCAGACCGCGTGTTCGATCTCACCGGCGACAAAATCGTTGACCAGCGAGTCGAGAACGATGGAGTACTTCGCCCCCTGCAGCCATGCGGTCTGGCCGGTCCCGACCAGCTCCGCCGACAGACCGGCGTCCGTGCAGGCGTCGACGAGGAGCCACGCGGTGGTCCGCTTGCCCACCGCCGAGTCGGTCCCGAGGATCGCGACCTTGGTGGCCGAGACCTCGGAGATCTTGCCGCTGAAAAAGTGCAGTTTGTCCACCGCCGGCGGCCGCCGCACATCCTTCAGCACGACGCCGTGTTCCTCAGCCAGCGCCGCGATCTCCGGGTCGTCATTGAGATAGTCGTGGAGACCGGCGACCACGTTGAGGCCGAGGCGGATGGCGCGCCGGACGTCCGACCGCGCAACCGCGCTCAGCCGGCCGCCGTCGGGGGCGATCCCAACCACCAGGTGGGTCGGCTCGTCATCCTGCTCGCGGGCGCGGCGGTAGGCGGAAATGATGTTGTCCTCAACCGGGATCCCGGCCTCCCGGCCGTCGAGGACCATGCCGGCGTCGGCGCCGGCGTGATGCGAGTCCACCACCGACAGCACCCGATAGCGGCGGCTGCGGCGGACGAGACCGTGGGCGGTCTTGCCGTTGGTCGTGGCGAAGGCGCCCTCGCAGTAGACGATGGCGCTGCCCTCGGGAAAATCCGTGCTCATGAGAGTTCCTCCTGATTCCTGCGACGAGTCGGCGTCGATGGTGTGCCGTCCGCGGTCGGCATCATCGCCTCCCGGTGAGGACAACGACGTAACGGTCGTTGGGCAAAGGGTCGCGAGAGTGGCGGTCGAGCAGGGCGATGAGCCCCGCCGTCGATGCCGGCAGCACGCTGAGGCCCTCACTCGAGCTCATCGCCCGCGCGTACCGGGACATCGCCCGATCGCTGGCGTAGGCCGCCCAGCCGCCGGTGCCACGAACGGCGTCGAGGGCGGCATCGCCGTCGATGGAGTGCCAGTTGATGAGCGGCTCGTTGACCGGGGTTTCCCGGATCCTCGCAGGATCCAGATCGCGGCACTCGTCATAGCTCTTGACGAAGGATTCCACGATCGGGTTCTTGCGGTAGGACGAACCGGCGATGATTCGGGGAATCCGCGAGGTCTTGCCGCGGCGGTGGAGGCTCTGGAAGCCCTTGGCGATCCCCGCGAGGGTGGTCCCGTTGGAGACCGGCACGGCAACCGCGGCGGGGGCGTCCCGGAGCTCATCGTAGATCTCGTAGGCGATCTCGCCGTAGGCGCGCATCTGGATCGGGATATTGGCGCCGCCCGGGTTCGCGTCATAGAATTCCCGGTCCGCCGCCCGCTTTCTCGACGCCTCCACCGCGGCCTCGTAGTCGCCCGGCGCGACGACGATTTCGGCCCCGTAACCGCGCATCTCCGCCACCCGTTTGCTGTGGTAGCTCGCGGGGACGAAGATCACGCAGCGGAGGCCGGCGAAGGAGGCCGCCATGGCCAGTGCCGCGCCGTAGTTGCCGCAGGTCGCGCCGGTCAGCGTGTCGAATCCCCGGCGCAACGCATCCATGGCCTGGGCGAACGCGATCCGGTCCTTCTGGGTCCCCGTCGGGTTGCCGCCGTCGAACTTGAGGTAGAGCTGGCGGAGGCCGGTCTCGCGCTCGATGTTGCGGGCGCGGGCGAGCCGGGTGTCGCCGATCTCGGAGTCAACGATGTTTTCGAAGGCCTCCAACCGCTCATCGAGCCGGGCCCCGTTGTCGCTGGCGATCAGCCGTTCCGCCTCGAGCTCGCGCGGCAGCACAAGCGGCTGCGAGGCGACGCCGTCGAGGATCGGGGTGTTCGCCGTTTCCGGCGGGGCGCCGGGATCGTCCGGGCGTTCAGTGTCGTCGTTCACTCCTGCATCCCTCCGGTTCGTGGTTCGACAAATCAAAATTCACGGTTCCGATCATAGCCCCTACCGGAATCAACGGATCTGCTTCACTGCGGCGGCCGCCGCTCTCGGGGCGGCAACGGCCACGACCCTCGACTCTCGACACCCGCTTCGACCCACCGCCGCGACGGGCGCCCGGCGCCGGCGCCGCGCGAGTGTTAGAGTTCCTCCTGCAATGTCCTGGCGTCTTCTCATCGACGGAGATCTCCGCGGCGCACGCAACATGGCCCGCGACACGGCCGTGCTCGAGGCGGTCGCGGCCGGCGCGGCGCCGCCGACGCTGCGGCTCTACGGTTGGGGGCCGCCGTGCCTGACCATCGGCAAACACCAGGGGCTCGACGCTGTCGATCTCGCCTTCTGCGGCGCCGAAGGCATCGACGTCGTCCGCCGGCCCACCGGCGGTCGTGCGCTGCTTCACCACCTCGAACTCACCTATTCAGTGGTGGCCCCCCTCGGCGTCCCGCCCCTGCCTACCGCGCTGCAGGAGGCCTACCGTCTGATCTGTGGAGCGCTCGTACGCGCCTGTCGCTCGCTCGGCATCGACGCCGAACTGACCGGCGGCGGGGTCAACCTCCGACTGCCGAATCCCACGAGTACGGCGCCCTGCTTCGAGGCGCCCGCTCAAGGCGAGGTGGTGGTCGCAGGCCGCAAACTCATCGGATCCGCGATGCGAGCGCACGCCGGTTGCGTCCTCCAGCACGGCGCCATCCTCCTCGACTGGGACGGCCGCCTGCAGGCCGGCGCCATGGGTCTGGCGGATGACTCGAGCCTGCGGCCGCACGTGACCACCTTCGCGGCCGAACTCGGAAGGCAGGTCACTCGGACGGAAATCGAACCGTCGGTGGTCCGCGCCGGGGCCGAGGAATTCGGCGTCACGATCACCGAGGGTCGGCTCGGCCCCGGCGAGATCAGCCGCGAGCGCGAGCTGATGACGGTCTTCTCCATCCCGACGATCGGCGATCCTGTTCCGTAAAACGGAAGACTCCCGCCGCACGCGGAAAGGACGGCCGTTCATGTCGCCACGCTTCGATCTTCGCCATCTTCAGACTGCCTTTCTCGTCACCATTCTCGTCTCCGCCGCTGCGACCTCCGCCGACGACCAGAGCTGCTTCGTCGAACGCGGACGGATCCGAACTCCCCACATCACCGCGGTGGCGATCTCCGGCCGTCTGGTCGCCGCGATCCAGCAGGGGGGTTGGGACACCCGTCCCGTGCTCCGGGTCGCCGAAATGAAACCGCTCGGACTGATTGAGACGGGCCGCTGGCAAGCCACATGGTATGTCTCCGACATCGCCCTCAACGCCGCCACTGCGGTCATCGCAGCCGATGACGGTCTGATCTCCCTCGATCTGACCGACCCGCACAACCCGGCGGAGCTCGATTTCGTCGGTCTCGCGGGCGTCCAACACCTGGCGGTCTCCGACGGCCTCGCCTACGCCGCCACCAGCGGCGCCGGCGGCAATGGCTGGTTCGACATCGTCAACGTCACCGACCCCGGGGGCTTGGAGAGGAACGGGCAACTCTACTGGGGCCGGCCCGATCCGTGGAAATCGGGCATCGCCGCGGCCTCGGACCTCGTCGCCATCGCCGACAACTTCGGCCTGCTGTTCATCGATGTCAGCAACCCCTGGCAACCGGTCGAGGTCGGCCGGTGGTCGCACTCGGGTGTTCAAGATGTCGCCCTGATCGGTGATCTCGCGGTCGCCGCCGTCACCTTTATCGGCGCCCCTGCGGAGACCGGGATCTCGGTCGTCGACATCACCAACCCGAACGCCCCGACACCGATCGGTTCCTGGCCGGCTCCCAGCGCCGTTCATTCGGTGGCCGAATACGGCGGTGCAGTGGTCGTCGGCACCGAGTCGGACGGTCTCTTTCTGATCGATCTCAGCGATCCGGCCGGTCCCGCCGTCATCGACCGTTGGCAGGCGCCCGGTCTCAGCATCGAACACCTCGCCACCGCCTGGCCGACCATCGCGTTCTCGGATTTCAATCAGGGAGCGGTGGTTCTCGGCCTCCGGCCCTCGTGTCTCCCACCTCGCCGGCCGTCGGGCCGGGTGAGCCCGTAACGACGGATTCTCGTCGAGAATTTCCCCATCGAGGAGATCGTCACCATTTTTTCGCAGCGGTCTCCGGAAGGATCACCGGATTCCGGATGGATCGGCCGAATCCGAAAGTTCGACCACCGTGACGTTCGCGGCCAGATCCTCCAGCACTCGCTGGTGCAGACTGTCGGCGGTGTCACCGAGCTCGGACTCGAAGGCCCGTTTGGTGCGTTTCATCAGTTTCCCGATGTGGCAGACCGGCTCACCTGGACTGACCGCGGGCAAGGTCGTCATTCCGAGGACCACACCGTCGAACGGTGAGGTCAGGATGTTCTGCCCCCGACCAAGCAGACTGGTGTTGGAGGCCAGCGGTTGGCCCTTCTGGACCAGCTCCCCCGGCGCGACGTGAAACTGGAGGAAGCCGCCCCGCTCGGCACGCACCCATTTGGTCTTCTTGACGGTGATCTGGTGCTTCGGCTTGACCTGGGTTCCTTCGATCATCCCGAGCTCGATGAGCACGTTCTTGATCCCCTGCACCGCGCACTCGACGATGGTCGGCTCGACTTTCCAGACCTCGCCGCCCTCGAGGACGACGGTCGGGCAGCCCGCGGCGCAGGCCTCCGGACGGAGCCCCTTCTTCGGACCCTTGCCGTTGAGGATGAGCTCGCAGCCGAAGGCCTCGGCGATCCTCCTGACCTCGGGTCTCGACATGTCGGCTCGCACCGTCGGCACGTTGGTCCGCCTCACCGCTGCGGTGTGGAGATCGATGCCGAAGTCGGAACGCCCGACGATCTCGTCGAAAATCGACCGGGCCAACCGGCTCGCCAGGCTGCCGCTTGACGAACCCGGGAAGCAGCGGTTGAGATCGCGCCGGTCCGGCAGGTATCTCGAGTGCCGGTCGAATCCCGGGAGGTTGAGCACCGGAACCAGGATGACCGAGCCGTTCTTGAGCTGAAAGGACGCGTCCTGGACCAGCGCCCGCACCGCACCCGTGCCGTTGATCTCGTCGCCGTGCAGGGCTGCGGTGACGAAGACCACGGGCCCGCCATCGAGACCGCGGCGAACGTGCAGCGGGATCTTGATCGTCATCCCGCTGAAGCTCTCGCTGATCTTGAGCTTGAGGTCGCGGCTCTCACCGGGCGCGATCGTCACGCCGGCCCACTCTCCGATCGTCCTGCGCTTCCCGGCTTGTGGGGTCATCGATACCTCGCTTCTCGGTTCAGTCTTCCTCGCGCGGCGCCCACTCGGGGCCCGGACCGTCGGCGCCGTCTTCGAGAACGGTGGGCCATGCCGGTTCTCTTGCGGGCCGTTGGTCCGGCCGGAGGAGCGCCGCAGTGCTTGGTTTTCTTTTCGTCCGAACCTTCTCCGGAACCAGTCCCCGCATGGAATCGAGCTTGCCGAAACACAGGAGCCGGTCACCCGGCTTCAGCACGTTGATCGAGCGCGGGTTGGGGATGACCCTGATTCCGCGGTACAGGGTCAGGACGTTGATGTCCTGCTCCCGCAGCCCCGATTGCCTGATCTCCTTGCCGACATACTCGGAACCCTCCGGGATGTGGATCTCGGCGACCCCGTACCCGCGGCTGACGGTCAGCCGCTGGCGGATGTCGATCTCGGGGAAGTCGACCTGGGCCGCGATGTAGTCGATGATCGCGCCGGCAACATCGAGCTGGGTGCAACCTTCGATCCCCTCGAGTCCCGGTGACGAGTTCACCTCGAGGATCTGCGGACCGTTCTTGCCTTCGAGCATGTCGACCCCGGCCACCCGCAGCCCCATGATCTGCGCCGCGCGGATCGCCGTCGCACTGTACTCTTCGTCGAGTTCCAGAGGCTGGGTCTGGCCGCCGCGATGCACGTTGCTGCGGAACTCCTGGCCCTGCGCCACGCGGCGCATGGCCGCCACGACCTGGTCGCCGACGACGAACGCCCGGATGTCCCGTCCCTTGCTCTCGGCGACGAACCTCTGCACCAACACGTTCTGCTTGGTGCTCTGGAGGGTCTCGATAATCGCCTCGGCGATCTTGGCCGAATCGGCGAGGATCACGCCGACTCCCTGGGTTCCCTCGAGGAGCTTGATGATGACGGGTGCGCCGCCGACTCGTTCGATGGCGGGCAGCACGTCCTTCTTGTCGCGGACAAAGGTCGTCGGCGGCATGCCGATCTTGTGCCGGCTCAGGATCTGGAGAGAACGCAGCTTGTCCCGCGAATTCGAGATCCCCGCCGACGAGTTGGCGCAGAAGACATCCATCTGTTCGAACTGGCGAACGACGGCGGTGCCGAAGAAGCTGATCGAGGCGCCGATACGCGGCAGCACAGCATCGTAGTGGCTGAGCTTCTTCGAGCGGAAGTTGAGGCTCGGTCGGCCCTCTTCGAGATCGAGCGAGAATCTCAGGGTGTTGAGGACCTTGACCTTGTGCCCTCGGTTTTCGGCCGCCTCACGCAGCCTTCGGCTGCTGTAGCACTTGTTGTTGCATGACAGAATTGCGAGTTTCATTCATTCCTCTTCCCGGCTCGGATTCCGGGATCCTCGTTTCGATTTGCGCGACACGGGGGTTCCGCCCTTGTTGCGGGTTTTCCGTTTCTTTTTTGCCAGGGGTTTCCCGCCATAGAACGATTTCCCCGCATCGACGAGAAACCTCCCTCGGACGGCCTCGCGCCCGAGCAGCATCCGGAAACCCATCTCGTCCCGGTCCGCGAGGGTCAACTCGATGGGCCAGCGCTGACCGAGGATCTCGATCTCGGTGAGAATCACCGGGCGCCGGCTTTTCTCACCACTCGAACTCTTGACGCTGCGGTACTCCAGTACCTCCGCCTCGGCCCTGACGCCGAACTCCTTCTTGCGCTGGATCGGGTGGACCCGGAACCGGACACAAAGCGTTTCGCCTCGGTAGAACTCCTCCACCCCGGAGGCGTGCAGCGACGACGATCGCGCCCCGGTGTCGATCTTCGGTTTGATGAAGGCGATCCCGAGTTGCGGCAGAGCCACCCACTCACGCCAGCCGATGACCGGCAGTCGGATTTTCGATCCCGGGTTCTTGCGTCGCGTCTTCAGGCTGACTTCCTCTCGCGCGCCGATCTGCGACTCCCGGCATCGGCCGTCGCGGTGAAAAACAACCCTCCCGGCGCACAGGCTGGGTTGAGATCTCACGCAGCCTCATTCTCTCCGTGCTCGTGGGCTGATTGAGCGGCGATGATCCTCGGACCGAGCCTATCACAGAGCTTCGCCCGACGACCCTGAAGGGGCCCGATCGTCGCCGCCCTGGCGGATCCTCGGCCGGACCAGGGGCAGCAGCGCCAGCCCCGGCAGCGCCACCGCCGTGGTCACGGCAAAATAGGCGGCGTAGCCCCACGCTTCGACTCCGAGACCCGAGAAGGCGCCGACCACGTCCCGGGTGAGCGCGAAGAGCGCCGACAGAATGGCGTACTGGCTCGCCGCGTGCTCCTTGTCGCAGAGATTCATGAGGAAGGACAGAAACGCCGCCGTTCCCAACCCCTGGGTGAAGCTCTCGACCATGGACGCAACATAGATGCTCTCCCGCGGCAGCTCGAAGACCGCGACCGCGACATAGCCGAGGTTGGACACCATCTGGGCGAGGCCGAGCCAGAGCAGGGCCTGGAAGATCCCCCGTTTGTTGGTGAACCAGCCGCCGGTCAGGGCGCCGAGGATGGTCAGGACCACCCCGAGGGAGACCGAGATGGCGCCGATCTCGGCGAGCGAGTAGCCGCGGTCGACCCAGAACGGCTTGACCATCCGGCCGAGGGTCGAGTCGCCGAGCTTGTAGAGCAGGATGAAGGCGACCACGGGCAGCATCTGCCAGCGGAACGCCCAGCGCAGCACGGGCACGATGGCGTGGCGGCGCGTCGATTCCTCGAGGGCGACCCGCGGGCTGATCCAGGCCACCGCCGCGAGTCCGAAGAAGACCCCGGCGAGGACGAACCACAGGACCTTCCAGCCGGTGTACTCGGCGAGAAAGATGAAACCGCCGCCGCCCGCCAGCATCGCGATCCGCGCCGCCGATACCCGGACGCCGTTGATGCTCCCGGTGGTCTCCGGAGTCGCGACATCGACGGCGTAGGCATCGACGGCGATGTCCTGGGTCGCCGAGGCGGTGGTGAAGAGCAGCAGCAGCCCCCACATCAGCCACGACGGGTTGGAGGCGTCCTGCGGCGCGATGGCGAGGGTGGTGGCGCCGAGCACGAAGAGCGCGGCGGTGATCCAGTGCTGCCGGCACCCCCATCGATCGACCAGCGGCGCCCACAGCATCTTCCAGGTCCACGGCAGCGACAGCAGGCTCATGAGCCCGATCTCGCGCAGCGAGACGCCGTGCACCCGGAAGAACACCGGCCAGACATCGTAGGCGATGCCGAAGGGCAGGCCTTCGGCAAAGTAGAGGATCGCGATCCAGAACAGGACTTTTCGCTGGGTCACCCGAGGATTCTACGCAATTCGCTGCACGATATGCAGGATGCGATGGGAGGGAACCTGCTCAGGGGCGCTTTTGGCCCTGGTGCGGATGCTGTTCGACCCTGCCCGAGGGTCCACCCGTGACGATCGATGGAATCATCCGGCACTCGACCTTGGGCGGAGTGTACGGCTGCCGCGGCGCGAGACCGTCGCTGCGGGTCAAATCGATTCTTGATCTCGTCATTTCCACGTGAAAGTTCTCAGAGCTCTTCATCTTGACGACCCAATTCTACTTCACTCGACGGCATTCCAGCGTTCGGGATCTCATCGGGGCCCCGTCACCCGGCTTCAGCTGTGGCGAGGGGGATCTTCACGAGAGCGAACGAGCCAACCACAGCGCCAGCGTCGACGCTTCCCAGATCCAGACCTCTTCCAGGTCCGTCGGATCGCTGCCGAGCGCCCTCCTGATCCCCTCGAGCTTGGGTTGGTCGACATACGGAGCGAGCGTCTTCCCGTGGTCTTGGAGGACCGATCTCAGAAACTCCCTCTCCTCAGCGATCACCCGCGAGGTGGCACGCCACAAAACGTCGCCGAAATCGTGACGCCATCGGATCTCGTCCGCGACCTTCCCTTCGGTCGCCAACCGCAACATGAACTTGGTCCAGCCATCCCGAACCTTGAGATCCCACGGCAACGAGAGGCACAGCTCGACGAGCCGCAGGTCGAAAAACGGGTGGCGCACCTCGACGCCGCAGCGGGCCGCGACCCGGTCGTAGCGCTCGAGGGCAGCCGCGACATACGGGTGGGTGACCGCGCAGGCGTGCACGACCCTCGGATCGCATCGCCGGTGCTCCTGAGAGTGGCTGCGGAGCCCCTCGATACGGTCCACGAGGCCGATCCGTCGCGCGAAGTCCCCATCGATGAGGCTCTCGGCGATCTCCGATTCGAGCCGTTCGCCCCGGTTTCCATCGCGGCGCACAACCCGGCGCAGCCCGCTCGGCGCCCAGACGCGCAGCGCACCGCCGGCGAGCGTCCGGAGCGGGTGCTGGGCGCCCGGGAACAACCGCCGTCGGGCCGCGGCCTCCCGCCATGTCCGCAACACCCGTCCGCGCCGCAGGAGGTGCGCCGTCGGGCTCGCGGTCGACACGACGATATCCCCGTCGACCCCGTCGAGGGCGACGCGCGAGCCGCGCGCGGCGGCCGTGGAGAAGAGAAGATTCGGCGCCACCATGCAGCCGTCGAAGGGCTCGCCGCAGTCGAGGAAGGCGCGCCTCGCCTCGGGGATCATCCGGCCGATGTCGGCCGGCGAGACAGTCGTGCCGCCGCCTCCCAGATCGTCGATCATCCGATGGATGCACGGGGTCTCGGGCGATCGGTCCCAGGTTTCGTCGACAAAGGAGAAGGTGGCGAGGAGCGGCGTGCCTGCGGCGTCGGCAAGGGAGCCGGCCGCAGCCGCGATCGCACCCGAATCGATCCCGCCGCTGAGGAGCAGGGCCGCTCGGTCCACCCCCATCATGCACGATTTGACCGCCCGCCGAAATGTGTCCGTGAACGCCTCGGCGTATGCCTCGTCGCTGTTGAGGCGCAGCTCGGCGTTCGCATCCGGCTGCCAGTACCGCTGCAGTTTGTGGCGGTCGCGTTCAACCACGAGAAGATGCGCGGGCGGCAGCCGATGGACACTCTCGAAGAAGGTGCTTGTGTGGTTGATTCCCTCGAGCTCGGAAACGAGAAAATCCGCGATCCGCGCCTCGTCGATGCGGCGCGGGATCCGCCGGTGGCACGGCACGGCTTCGGCCTCGGAAGCACAGACAAAGAGCCCCTCGGAGAGGTGATACGTCATCGGTTTGAGGCCGAGGTGGTCCCGGACGCAGACAACACGCTGCCGGGTCGCATCCCAGATCACAAAGGCGAACGCACCTTCGAGATGGCACGGCGCCTCGAGGCCCCACCGCAAGTAGCTCGCGAGGACGAGCTCGGCATCGGTCTCGTCGCGGCGCCGCCGTTCGAGGGCGCCGATCAGCTCCCGGCGGTTGTCGATCCTGAGGTCTCCGACAACGGCCAGACGACCGCCTTCCACGACCAACGGTTGGCTCGCGGCGCCCGCCCCCGACGCATCGAGGGCGGCGTGTCCGAACCCCAGCGGACCGTCGCACCACGCCCGCAGACCGTCCGGCCCGCGGTGGGCCTGACGCTCAAGGATGCGGCCGACCTCACTCCCATCGACCACCGACCCATCCCGCGCATAGACGGCGGTGACACCGCTCATTTCGGGATCGAGGCTATCACCCTATTGCGACGGCTGGTCGACCGGCCGGGTTCCACGACCGGTCGGTCGCCGACCACCGAGTCGCGCGTCCAACGGCCGTTAAGGGTCGAGGCCCCGCCTTCCGAAGCCGGTTCAGTCGACGGGTTCGCCGATGACCTGGACCCGCAGCGGATGGGTACTGTCGAGGTGAATATCGCGCTGCGGGAAGGCGATCACGATGGCTTCCTCGCGGAACCGTTCGTCGAGCCGGAAACGGAGATCGGAGAGCACACGTCGCTGGTCCATCGGCCGATTCATGGTGATCCAGAACAGGGTCCGGAAGATCAGGGCGCTGTCGGCGAAGTCGCTGAACAGCACAACGGGGTCGGGCGGCATCACGGTTTTTTCGTGTTCCCGGACCACCTCGAGCAGGATCTCCTCGACCTTTCGCACCGGAGAGCCGTAGGCGACTCCGACCACGAGCGAAATCCGGACGAGGTTGTCGGTGTGGGTCCAGTTGACGACGTTGGACTCGAGAAAGGTGCTGTTCGGCACGATGATGTGGAAGTTGTCGAAGGTCTTGATCGCGGTGCTCCGCGCCCCGATGCTCTCGACCTGACCAAAGGTCCCGTTGACCTCGATCAGGTCACCGACCTTGATCGGTCTCTCGGCGAGCAGGATGAGACCGCTGATGAAGTTGTTGAGGATGTTCTGGCTGCCGAACCCGATGCCGATGGCGAGCGCCCCACCGGCCAGGGTGAACACGGTCAGCGGAATCTCGGCAACCCACAACGCGAAGACCACGAGGCAGGCGAGCACGACGTAGAACCCGAGCGTTGCAAACGCTTCGGCCGCCCCGGGTTGGATCCCCACCCTCGCCAAGACTCTGCGCGCGACGCGCCGCATGACCGATCTGGCGATGGGCGCGCCGACCGCGACCACGAGCAGCGCGATCACGACCTTGCCGACGGTGAGGGCGCGGCCGTCGATGGCGGTCAGCTGATAGCTCCAGATCGCTCCGATCTCGTGCAGCAGCCCGCGGAGAACCTCACCGACAGTCTCCGTGGGCCGGGCCGGGCCGGCAAAAAACACCAGCGCCAAGTCTGGAAGTGTGAATGCGTGCATGATGATCATGATACCCGGTCTCGGGCCTGCCGGACGGTGGGCCGGAAGCCGATCACAACCACCCGCGGCGCCGGAAGAACACCAACAAACCGAGCGCCACCACCGCCATCACACCGAGGGCGAAAGGATAGCCCCAGTACCAGCCGAGTTCGGGCATGTTGAGCGGACTCACCGACGGGTCGAAGTTCATGCCGTAGAGCCCGGCGACAAACGACAGCGGGATGAAGATCGTCGCGATGATGGTCAAGACCTTCATGATCTCGTTCATCCGGTTCGACACGCTCGACAGATAGAGGTCCATCAGCGACGACACCATCTCGCGCAGGGTCTCGACGATATCCACCGCCATGGTGGCGTGGTCGACCACGTCGCGGAGATAGAGCCGGGTCTCGTCATTGAAGAAATCCTCGGACGATCGGTACAACCCGCTGAGCATGTCGCGCAACGGCCACACGGACTTGCGAATGACGAGCAGCTGACTTCTCAGCTCGTGGAGCGCGGCGACGTCTTCGGGGTCCGGCCGGTCGAGGAGCGACGCTTCGATATCCTCCATGCTGTCGCCGATGGACTCGAGCACCGGGAAGATGTGGTCGACCACGGTGTCGATCAGGGCGTAGGCAAGGTAGCCGGTCCCGCCGCCGCGGATTCTCGGCTTGCCGAGCCGCAACCGCGCGCGGATCGGCTCGAAGAGGTCGCTGCGCCGCTCGCGTACCGACAACACCACGTCGGGTTGGACCACCAGGCTGATCTGCTCCTTACCGACGGCGCCGTTGTCACCGTCAATGAAGAAGTGGTCGAGAACCACGAAGATCGCACTCTCGAAGTCTTCGCTCTTGGTGCGTTGACCGACGTTGATCACGTCCTCCAACGCCAATGGATGGATCGAAAGACGCTGTCCGAGGGCCGTGATCAACCCCACGTCGTGGCCTTCGACGTCGAGCCACTGGGTGAGCTCCGGGGTTGCCTCGGGCATCTCTTTCGGATCCACGAGATCGGACTCGACCAGGGTGTCGAGTCGGTACTCCACGTACCGCGCCCGGATCGGCTCGGCCGGCGGCTCGGTCGCCGCCAACGTACCGGGGGCGGTTCCTGGAACATGCCGCCGCTTGAAGATCTCCATCACTGCCTCCGCTGCCGTTCCCGACCGCTCGCTCGAGGCAAGACTGGCGCAGGCTCCGCTTCGCGCGGGCCGCAGCAATCCGAACTGTGCCGGACCCGGAAACCGCACCTCATTGTAGCGAACCGCAGCCGCGGTCGGCGCTCGAGAATCTGCCGGCCGCGAGGAGCTCGGCGACGAGGCGAAAAACTGCGGGCGACGCCACCAGACCGAGGTGGCTCGAGCGCACCTCGTGGTGCCTCACATCCGGACTGCGCCGGTCGATGCAGGCCCGCCAGGCCACCACGCCATCGGATCGGCTGTAGATCGCGTCGATCGGCGCTCGAATGGGGTCGGACTCTCTTTCCGCCACCCTGGCTTCGATCTCATCGAGATCGTAGCCCTTGCTGACGTACATGGCTGCCGACGCTGTGTACTTCGGTCCGCCCACCACCGGCGCGCCAAGGGTGATGACCTGCTTCACCAGATCCGGCCGGTCGCGCGCCACCTCGCGAACCAGATAGCCGCCCAGGCTCCAGCCGATCAGCCGGACCGGTCGGCCGGTCACCTCGGCGAAGCACGCTGTCTGTTCGACGAGCGCCGGAACCAGCTCGGAGATCCGACCATGGTTGCGCCCGAGCCCCCAGCCGCGGACGTCGTGGCCGAGCGTCGCGAGAAAACGGCGCAGGCTCGCGGTCCAGGAATCATCCGAACCGAAACCCGGCGCGACAAGGATCGGTCCTTGATCCCCCCGGGGTGCCGAACGCCGCAGCAACCCGACGCACAGGCGCAAGCTGATCCACTCTGCGACGATGCGCGCCTCACCGAGAAGAGACAGGGGGGACGGCGCCCGGAGGCCGAGAGTCACCGCTGCACCGATACCGATCCCGTCATGTCACTCCAATGAAGGACGGCCGCCAGGACAGGGTCGCTCCTCCGCTTCGTGCGGCCGCCACGGCTTGCCCTCCCCGACATTGTCGCGGGAGCGCGCGGTGGGTCGGCCGAAATCGATGTCGTCGACGGCCCAAAAGGTGTCCGGAACATCTTTCCGGATCGCGGCCCCGGAGAACCCGAGAGAGCTACTGAGCGCATCGCCGAGAGTTTCAACCTGCCGGAACCTCTGCGGACATGGTATCCGATCACACGATCGAAGGAACTCTCCGGGGAGGCGACCAGTCGAGGCGAAGACGCCATGGCAAGGGCGGGTCCTCTGAGGGTTCGTCTGCTGAGACCGGCTCAACTCTCCAGCGGAAGGGGGTTTCAGTCGCCACCGTGACGCCGGCCGAGATCGTTCAATGACTCGACCAGGAGACCGTAGGCACCTGTCCTCAGGACGACAGCAACCACAGCCGACGACCACCGCTGTTCCCGGTTCGGCCCTCGGACGCGACGCAAACCGAAACCGAACGCCGCCGGCGTCGGCCGGCGGCGTTGGCGAGCCGTATTTTCGAATTCCGACGCGGAATCGGGATCAACCCTCCAGAGGGATCGACGCGACGTCCTTGCCGCGAAGGGCGATGGCGACGAAGATCCCGGCCATGACCATCAGGGTGCCGAGCCAGACCAGCCCGATCAGCGGCTTGGTCGAAGCATCGATCACCAGGCTGGCCGGTTCGGGTCCGACCGCGGGCATGCTCGGGTCGTAGACCTGGACCTGGACCGTGCCGTTCTCGGCATCGATCCGGCCCGGGCCGAGCGTGATGCCACCGGTTCCGGGAACCATGGCCGGCGTGATGACCGGTTCGCCGGTACGACCGCCGCGATAGGTCGGTACGACCTCGATGTGGTTGCCGTCGAGCTCGACGTCGAAGACCACTCCGATGTGGATCTTGCCGGCCTGGGGGTCGAATTCCGAGAGATCGAAGTCGTCAAAGGTGATCTTGAGGTTCTCGTAGGCCAGGGTCTCACCCTTGCGCATCGTGGCGGTTCGAGCAATGCCGCCGCCGAGACCGAGGACCTCGACCCGGATCATCCCGGAGTCGACATTCATCCCGGTGGACTGCAGGCGGGCCCCTGGAATCCCCGGGATCTCCACCGCGATGGCCTGGACTCCCTGGTCGGTGGAGATCATGGTCGGCTCGAGGACCACCGTTTCCTGGCCGGGTCGCTCGAGTCGGACCGCCACACCGACGGTGAGCGCTCCCGGCACGGTTCCCTGCTTGGACATGTCGAAACCGAGGAAGGTCAGGGTCCAGTCCTTGAACTGCTGCGGTTCGTCCTTGGCGAGCATGAACCGTCCGCTCGGGGCCTGCTCCTTGCCGGGCTCGAACTCCACCGGCGCCAGGTAGAGGTCCTTGGTGAGGAAGACCTTGATGTCGGGGTTGGCGATGAGCTGGTTCGACTTCTTGTTGACCCACATCTTGGGTTTGAGGACGAAGTTTCTGCCCCGCTCGTCGGTGATTTCCACGACCATGGCGTCACGCGCCGTAGGCGTCGGCTTCTCGACGCCGCGGAAGGTCATGGTGTAGCCCAGGACCTCGGCGGGCTGATCCTGACGGAGCCGGATCTTCGTGCCCTCGTCGAGCCAGCCCGTGGTCAGGAACGCCAGCATCATCAGACCCATGCCGACATGGGCCACCGGCCCGCCGGTGAGCCGCCAGCGTTTGGCCCGGCCGTAATCCAAAATCGCCCAACCGTTGGCGACGATGTTGAAGACCACCGCGCCGACATAGATGTAGGCCTTCCATCCGGAAAGCCCGAGCAGAGCGGCGACGAGCATGCAGACCGCGGTCACCGCCAGGGTGCCGCCCAGGACCTTGCCGGCGCCCTTGCGGGCGCGGCTCCAGGCGAGAAACGGCGTCCCGGCGAGGAAAAGAGCGAAGGCCACCGCGATCCAGAACCCCATGGCGTTGTAGAACTCCGGGCCGACCTGGGCCGGCTCACCCCAGATCCGCGAGATCAGCGGCGCCGAGGTGCCGAACCCGACGACCAGGCCGATGAGGATGAAAAGCAGGATGCCGACCACGAAGAAGATGGTCCGCGACATGAAGGGCTCGTCGCCCACCTCGGCGGGAATCTCGCGCCAGCGATAGGCGATGAGCCCGATGGAGACAACGAGGAAGAAACCCATGTTGAAGACCAGCCACCCGGTGATCCCGAGATCGACGAAGGAGTGGACCGAGAAGTCCCCGAGGACGCCGGAACGGGTCAGGAAGGTGGCGTAGACCACCAGCAGGTAGGCCGCCACGGCGAGCACCAGGTTGATTCGACGGAAGCGGTTGCGCCCCCGTTGAAGGAGCATCCCGTGGGTCAGGGCGGCGGTGGCCAGCCACGGAACCAACGAGGCGTTCTCGACTGGGTCCCATCCCCAGTAGCCGCCCCAACCGAGGGTCTCGTAGGCCCAGTAACCGCCGAGCATGATGGCGGTCCCGAGGGTCACCAGGGAGAGCAGCACCCAGGGCATCGAGACCTTGGTCCACTCGTCATAGCGCTGCATCCACAGCGCCGCCATGGCAAAGGCGAACGGAACCGCGAGCGAGGCGTAGCCGATGAACATGATCGGCGGATGGATGACCATCCACGGGTTCTGCAGCAGCGGGTTGAGCCCCTGCCCGTCCATCGGGATCATCGCGGCGGTGAGCCCTTCGTGGAAACGGAAGGGATCCTGTTTGAGGAGCAGCATGATCAACGACAGAAGCGTCAGATTATAGAAGATCATGGCCCGCGACTCGTAGGCCCTGGCGAAGCGGATCAGCGGCAGACCGAGCAGGACACCCCAGAAGATCCACAGCAGGAAGCTGCCCTCCTGACCGCCCCAGAAAGTGGAGATCAGATACTTGGTCGAGAGCAGGTTGTCCGAGTACGCCCAGACGTAGTGCAACCTGTAATCATGGGTCACCAACAGGTACATCAGAATCGCCGAGGCCACGAGGACCGCCGCGGTCATCAGAAAATACGACTGGCGGGCGATGGCCCTCCATTTTTCGGGATGGTTGATCGACAGGCCGTAGGCGACGGTTGAACCGAGGCCAAGCAAAAACGCCATCCACAGCAGCACGGTGCCGGGTACGTACATCAGGTCTCCTCTCGGCTGGAGCCCTCCGGGCGGTCCGGGGCTCGACGGCTATCACATTGAACGCCCGCGTGCGGGAGGGCACGGGACTAGGTTTCTGATCCGTAACTTCTCGGCGCCTCTTCCAGACCCTGGTACTTCGACGGGCACTTGACCAGCAGTTGGTTGGCGTGGAAAACCCCCTCGGAGTAGGTCCCGATGGCGACGATCTGGACCGCTTCCTCGAAGTTCCCCGGCTTGACGCCCTTGTAGAGCACGGTCATGGTGTCGCCGTCCTCCTCGACCATGCCGAACTGCAGCGTCTCCGAATCCTCGAGGTAGGTGGTGGAGTCGGGGACCAGACCGCCGGCGACCTGCACTTTGCGGGGCGCCTTCTGCGCCTCCTCGAAGGAGACGTACGGGGTCAGGTTGGATTTGAACGAGGTGGCGCCATAGGCCAAGAAGGCCACGATCATCACGCCGCCCACGGAGTACCACAGGCGACGCTGTTTCTTCGAGTCAGACATCTCAGTCCTCCAGTCGGCTGACCTTGCGGTCGAGCCGGTAGACGTAGGCGAAGAGGCCAATCCAGATGATCATGGTAACGGCCATGATACCGGTCAGATCAGACATCTTAAAGAACCTCCTGCCGACGGCGGTGACGGATCTCTTCGATCCGAGTTGCAACACTATATAACCATACAGACAATCCAGTAAACCCCGCGAGCGAGGCCAGAAGCACCTTGAGGTGCGCAGAATCCAGGCTGTTGTTCGGGTCCGAGTTGGTGATGACATCGGGGTGCAGCGAAAAGTAAATCCTCGGAACGATGAACATGAGAAACGGCACCGTCACGAAGGCCAGGATCGAGTAGACGGCGGAAAGGGTCGCCCGTTTCTCCGGGTCGGCGACCGCCGACCGAAGCGCGAAATAGGCGGCGTAAATGAGCAGCAGAATGGTGATCGAGGTCTGGCGAGGGTCCCAGTTCCAGTAGGCGCCCCACATGATCTTCGCGAAGATCGCCCCGGTCACCGTCGCCAGCACCGCGAAGAGGAGGCCGAGGCCGTTGCTGACGGCGGCGCCGAAGTCGTACTTGGGTTTGCGCCGCCAAAGGTACAACGCGGAGGCGACGCACGACACCAGGAAGGCGAGGGTCGCGACCCACGCGGTGGGAACGTGGAAGAAAACGATGCGGGAGGACTCGCCCTTGAAGCCCTGTGCGGACGGGATCCACATGAAAGCGGCCCAGATGACGGCAATCATCCAGACGAAGAGCAGCCACTTGAGGGCCAGACCAAACCGATTCACTTTTCGAGCCTCCACCTGCGACCAGGTCGCGTTTCAGGCGACCAGGATACTAGATCCACAACACGCCGTCATCGCGATCCATTGCATCGATCAATCCCGCCAGACCACGGGGAAGAGAAACGCCGAAACGATGGTCATCGCCCCGGCCATGGTGACGATGGCCCGAAGACTCTCGGAGTAGGATGCGAGATCGCCCGTCGCCACCGCCGTGGTTCCCTCGATGACGATGATCAGCAGCGGCAGCAGAAGGGGCAGCGAGAGCACCGAGAAGAGCGCGCCGCGGGTCAGTGCCTGGGCGATGATGGCGGCGACGATGGTGGTGATCACCGCCAGCCCGTAGCCGCCGGCCGCGAGCACCAGGACAAACCGCCACGGCATGGCGATTTCGAAGCCCATGAGGACGCAGAACAGCGGCGCCAGCATGGCCATCAGCGCGAAAATCAAAACCAGGTTGTAAAGCAGCTTCCCGGCCCAGACCACGGTGGGGGCCGCAGCCAGGCGGAGCAGCGGCGCCGTGTGGCTCTCCTCCTCCTTGACGAAGCTTCGGTCGAGACCCGCCAGGGCGGCGAAGAAGATCACGATCCACAACAGGACCGAGAGCAGGAACGGGCGGTCCTCCGTCGCCAACCGGTACGGTCCGATGGTGTAGGACACCGCGGCCAGGGTGGTCAGGGCGAAGAGGGCGAGGGAGTTGAGCGCCACCCGGGTGCGGAACTCGGCGCGCAGGTCCTTGGCGGCAACCGCCAGCGCCTCAGCCAACCAGCGAGACATTCCGACTCCCCCAGGTCATTTCGCGGCGGTCGTTGGTGGCCAGCACCACCGTGCGGCCCTCGTCGATCAGCAAACGCACGTGACCTTCGAGCCAGTCCTGGCCCGACGGGTCGAGATTCGAGCTCGCTTCGTCAAAAAAAAGCACCGATGGCGAGTGCAGCAAAGCCTGGGCGATCTTGAGGCGCTGCGCCATTCCCGTCGAGTAGCCGCGAACCGGGGTGCTCCGATCGGGGTCGAGGCCGACCCGCTCGAGCAGGGCGCGGTGACCGGCATCCTCGAGAGCGAGCCCGCGGACACGGGCGTAGAACCGGAGGTTCTCGAGGGCCGTGAGCTCCTCATAGACCGCCATGGACGGAGCGACGACGCCGAGGTGACGGCCCCACTCGTCGCGCGGAAGATCATCTCCGTCCTGTCTCCGGTAGCGCACGACCCCCTTGGTCGGACGCAGAAGCCCACAGAGGATCGCCAACAACGTCGACTTGCCCGAGCCGTTGGGGCCGGTAATGACGAGGGCCTCGCCGGGACGGGCCTCGCCGGACACCGCCCGAAACACCACCCGCATGTCGTAGCGCTTGGCAACATCTGAAAACGAGATCGAGATTCCACCGCTCACCTGGGGAACATTATCACGTGGTCGGGCCGCCGATCTCTCCGAACCCGGAAAACCGCGGAGAAAACCCCGCTTGGACGACACCCAGAATCACCATCCCGGTGGTAACCTCGGCGATGTGACGACCTCGGTTCTCCTCATCGCCGGATTGCTGACGCTGGTGGCCGGCGCCGAGCTCCTGGTGCGCGGAGCGAGCCGGATCGCCGCCGCGGCGGGCGTGTCGCCGCTGGTCATCGGGCTGACGGTGGTCGCATTCGGCACCAGCGCGCCGGAGATGGCGGCCAGCCTCGGCGCCTCGCTGACCGGCAACGCCGACCTCGCCCTCGGCAACGTCGTCGGATCGAACGTGTTCAACGTGCTCGGGATCCTCGGCGTGTCGGCGCTGGTGGCGCCGCTCGGCGTGGCGCTGCGGCTGGTCCGGATCGATGTTCCGATCATGCTCGTGGTGTCGTTGGTGGTGGTCGGTTTCGCCGTCAACGGGTCGATCTCGCGCTGGGAAG
>JAHECW010000235.1 GCA_024641545.1 Acidobacteriota bacterium | reverse complement strand
CCTCCATGGGTCTGACCCGGGGTCGCGAGCGCGCGGATTCTACATCGAGTTCGGATTCAACGTATGTGCTCAACTGGCCGATATCCGCTGTGTTTGACAATATTCTGACGCATTCGACCTGAAATTCCACCTATACTCTTGCACATGTCGACACCGAGATTTCCGCTCTGGGCCAGCGTTTCGGCCGCACTGACGTTCATCGCGTGCGTTGTGATCGCCCCGGCAAGAGCCGCCGCTCCGGCGCTGACGCCGCCCGAACCCGCCGCCGTCGCCGAGGCCCAGCGACTCATCGAGGCCATGAAGGCCAACGAGCGCGGCCCCTACTCGCGGCTGCGGTGGTACTGCGAAGACGGGGTCGTGCTTCCTCCTCAACCGTACGCATGCCGCGAGCACGGCGGCGGCCACCAGTACGCCGAGTACTCGGTCGAGCGGCGGCGCCTCTCCGAGCTCGGCTGGCCGGTGGGGACGATCCTGACGGCGACGCCGTACGAGGAGCTCTGGGATGGAGGCCGGCGCAACCGGCGGCTGCGCGAGCTCCTCGTCGAGCGCTATCTCGTCGAGGTCGATGACGGTTGGATCCTGCGCCGGGCCCGCTTCTATCGCGGCTACATCCAGATCGAAGACGAGGAGCACGCCGGTCGCGAGTTTCTCGTTCGGATGCTCGGGCAGCCCGACTGGGTGGCGGCCAATTTCGTGCTTGCGCGGGAGGCGGTGAGAACTCTGCCGCACAGCTCCGGATCCGACGGAACCCGGTCGATCCGCAGGCTCTCACAGGAGATTGCCGAACGCGACCCGAGCTTCGAGCGGCAACGGATCTCGATCCACACGAGTCCGGGGCCGAGCGACATCGGTCGAACCTCGGAGTGGATCGCGGCCGCCCGCCGGCGCAACGCCGACCCGGCGCTGCTGGCCACCGCCGAGAAGCTGCTGGCCGAGCTCGAAAGCCTCTTCGGCGATGGCGATGACTGGCTGGATCCGGCTCGCCGCGCAATGCGCCGCGATCCGCTGTGGCCGCGGATCGAACCGCTCTTGGCCGATCTTCCCGCCCCCGGGCTCGAAGCCTGCGGCCGTCTCGCCCGCGCCCTCTCGCTTCTGCGGGACACCGTGGAAGGCAGCTCGGACGGGGCCAGAAACCTCGCCCGCATGGACCTGTCCGTCGCCGTCGAGCGGCAACTTCTGAAGGCGTCGTTCGCGGTTCTCAATCGCGAGAAACTGTCCCGCAAGGAGCTTCTGCTCTTCGCCGACCGCTTGCTCGACGGGGTCTACGGCAGCGGTCTGTTGTCGGCAGGCGAGCGCTCGGTCGTCGCGGCCCAGCTCGGAACCGTCGCCGCTGCGGACCGGGTCTCTCCGGCGGATTACGGCGAAGCCGTCCACGGACTGCGCCGGGTGCCCAACTGGTGCATGGCGACCGTTCGATTCACCTTTGCCGAGGCCCTGCTCGGCTACGGCGCCGTCGAACCCGAGGCGTTGCGCCTGGTGGACGACATTCTCCGCGGCTCGCCCATGCTGCCGCTCGCGACCGCAACCACGTCGCTGGCCGGCGACGCCGATCGCCTCACCGGCGTGAGCCACCGGCTTTTCGGCACCCGCTACAGCGGCGTCCTCGGTCTCAACCCCGGGATCGCAACCGGCCGCCTCCACGTCGTCGACGGCGACGACGCCGGCCCGGGCCTGGTGCTCGACCCGAAGGAGATCGTGGTTCTCGCGAAGACCGTGTCGGACCTGACGCCGGTGGCCGGCATTCTCACCCTCGCCGAAGGCAACCTGCTCTCCCACGTCCAACTTCTGGCGCGAAATCTCGGTATCCCCAACGCCGTCGTCTCGCCGGTGCTCGCCTCGGTGCTCAAACCGCACGACGGCCGTGAAGTCGTCCTCGGCGTCGGCAGCGACGGGTCGGTGGTGATGGAGGAGATGGCGGATCTTTCGGGCCCCGTCCTCGAGCTCGTGGCGCCGACCGGCGCCGCCAAACCGGCGCCCGCCACCAAGCTCGAGCCTCCGGCCCCCGATCTCGCGATCGACCGCCCGATTCCGCTGGCCGAGCTGCGCGGCGGGATGGCGGGCACCGTCGTCGGACCCAAGGCCGCCAACCTCGGCGAGCTGGCGAACCTCTTCCCGGGCCGTGTCGAACAGGCCATCGCCCTCCCGTTCGGGATCTTTGCAGACCACGTCGCGTTCGGTGAGGGATCGCCCAAGACGAGGCTCGACCGCGCCTACGCCAGGTACCGCGTCGGCGGAATCGACGATGTCGAGCTGGCGGCGGAGATCGCATCCGTCTACGAGTCGGTCGCCGCCATCGAGCTGCGGCCCGGATTCGCCGCCGAGCTCGGCGCCCTCATGACCGCGGTCTTCGGTGAAACCGGAACCTACGGCGTGTTCGTCCGCTCGGACACCAACGTCGAGGACCTGCCCGGATTCACCGGCGCCGGTCTCAACGAAACCATTGCCAACGTCGTCGATCCGGGCGCCCTGCACCGCGCCATCGCCCGCGTCTGGGCATCGCCCTACCGCGAGCGGGCGGTGTCGTGGCGGGCGCCGCTGCTGACCCGGCCGGAAGAGGTCTACACCTCGGTGCTGCTCATGAAGAGCGTCCCGGCCGACAAGTCCGGCGTGCTCGTCACCACCGATCTGGTGCGCCGCCGGCCGGGGCTCACCGTCGCCACCTCGTGGGGGGTCGGCGGCGCGGTTGACGGCGATGCGGCGGAGACGGTCGTGCTCGAACCGGGAGGCGGCGTGCTGGTGGTCGGCGAGGCCAAGGCGCCCTACCGACGGCGATTGAAGGAAACCGGCGGCGTGGAGTGGGTCCCGGCGGCGGCCGGTCCGGTTCTCACCGCCGACGAACAGCAGGCGCTGCGGAGCCTCGCTGCCGAGGTCGCCGCGCGGCTCGAACCCGAGATCGGGACCGACGGCCGGACGCTGCCGTGGGACATCGAGTTCGGTTTCGTCGGCGGCAAGCTGGAGCTCTTCCAGATCAGGCCGCTCGTCGAGCGCGGGAGCGCGCGGGCGGACCGCGCGCTGGCGGCGCTGGCCCCGCGCCCGGCGGCGGCGGTCGAGTCGGTCGAGCTCGACGGGTTGATTCCGGTGCGCGATCTTCCGATGGAAGCCGACGCGAGGTGAATATGGCACGCAAGATCACGAATCCGATCCGCTTCGAACCGCGGCGACCGCTGTTGATCGCCGCTTTTGTCGCCGGTTTGCTGCCCGCGGTCGGTTCCGTCCCGTACCCCCTTGACGGGGAGGGCCAAACCGGCATCCGACGGCTCGAAGGCTATCGCAACTCGCAGGCGCAGACGGGCGGTTTCAAGCTGCCGCGCGGGGCCCTCCTCGGCTTCGACGAAATCAAGCTCAACCTCGCTGCAGCGGGGAACGTGGATCTGACCGCCGAGAACCGCGACCCGGCGCTCCAGAACGCCCTCGACACCATCCTCGGCCGCCGCGACCCGTCCTACGCGGTGACGGTGGTCGACATCACCGATCCGGCCGCGGTCGTCTGGGCCTCGGTGCGGGAGGACCGCTCGCAGCTTCCGGGCAGCGTCGGCAAGCTCGGCGTGATGATCGGGCTCTTCGACGGGCTGCGGCGCGCATTCCCCGATCCGGCCGTGCGCGCACTGGTGCTCAAGGAGAGAATCGTGGTGGCCGAGGACTGGGCGGTCGGGGACCCGCACACCACACCCCACTTCGACCCCGAGACCGGGCGCAACCGGTTTTCCACCATCGCCGTCGGCGAGCGATTCAGCCTCGCCGAGTGGATCGACCACATGATCTCGGCGTCGGCCAACTCGGCGGGATCGACGGTGTGGAAGGAGGCCATGCTCCTGCGCCAATTCGGCGCCGAGTACCCGCCGACGGTCGAGCAGGAACACGCCTTCTTCAAGGACACGCCGAAGACCCGTCTCAGCGAGCTCTCGCTCGCCGTCATCAACGAACCGCTGGCCGCCGCCGGCATCGATCTCGACGGCTTCCGCCAGGGCACGATGTTCACCAAGGCGGGGCAGAGGAAGGTGCCCGGAACCAGCTCCTACGCGACGCCGCTGGAGCTCGCCCGGATCCTGCTCCGCATCGAACAGGGGCGGATGGTCGATGACTGGTCGAGCCTCGAGATGAAACGGTACCTCTACATGACCAAGAAACGGTACCGATATGTCTACGCGCCGGAGCTCGGCGACGCCGCCGTCTACTTCAAGAGCGGCTCGTTCTACAAGTGCCGGCCCGAAGAGGGATTCACCTGCGCCAAGTACAGCGGCAACGTCGAGAACCTGATGAACTCGGTGGCGATCGTCGAGTCGCCCGCCACTCGCGGACCCGATCAGAAACGCTACATCGTCGCCCTGCTGTCGAACGTGCTCAAAGTGAACTCGGCATGGGACCACTCACGGATCGCGGCGGCCATCGAACAGACCGTGCGCACCCGGCAACCGGTCGCCATCAAGGACGCGGGCACCGGCGAGCAGATCCGCGAATCGGGCACCGGCGAATGATCAGGCGCTGCAACCCCCGTCGGGCGCCCTACCTGTCCCGCCGCGTGTGCGGATAGCCGCGCGCCTCGAAACGGACCTGAATCAGGTTCTGATCCGCCCGGCCGATGGTCTTCTCCAGCGGTTCACCGCCGCGGCGGGTCGCCCACCCGAGCGAAAACGGCACCGGCGCCCGCTGCGGCGCCTCGCTCCGCAGGCGTTCGCCGACCTGCTCGGCGGTCTCGGCGTCGGCGTCGCGGAGAAACAGCATGAACTCGTCGCCGCCGTAGCGGACGACCGCATCCTCGGCGCGGACGTCGCGCATGAGAAAGCGGCTGGTCTTGACCAGGATCTCGTCGCCGGCCTGGTGGCCGTGGGTGTCGTTGTACTGCTTGAAGTGGTCGATGTCGATGACGACCGCGCCCCAACCGGCGTCGCTGCCGTCGAGATCGTCGGCCAGCGAGCGCAGAAAACGCCGGTTGAAGCAGCCGGTCAACGCATCCCGCAGCGCCTGCTCGTGCAGCCGCAGCTCGAGCTCCTTGCGGCGGGTGATGTCGATGAGGATGCCGTTGTACACCACCTGACCGGACGGCAGCTCGACCGCGTAGGCGGTGTCGAGAACGGTCCGCTCCTCACCGTCGGGCCGGCGCAGCGTGAGCTCGAAGTCGCGAACGCTGCCGTCGCGCTCGAGGATCGCGAGCTCCTCGGCCCGTCTGGCCGAATCGACGATGAGGTCCCCCGCCGAGACTTGGGCGAGCCCGCCCATGCTGCCGACGCCGAACATCTCGAGGAACGCCGGGTTGGCGTCAAGGATCTCGCCGTCGCGGTTGGTGACGTAGATTCCCTCACGCAACCGCTCCACCAGGTCCCGGAGTGTCGCCTTGCTGTGCAGACTCGGCGTGGAAAACCACTTCATCATGTCGACCGTGATCAAGAATACCTCGACCGCGGCGGTCTCCGCCACGACGAAAATAGTTGTCGAGATCACATTCTTCCTGAGAAGACGCGGCGCCGCAGTTGACACGAGATCATGATCCCGCGATAGTGATGCAGGTAGAGATTCGATCTCACCATCCTCGCTCACCACTCGATTTCACCGGAAGGCACACACATGCGACAGCTCGTCATTGCCACGATCACGCTCTTGCTCGGCGCCGGCGCCGCGACGGCCCAGACCATCGTTCAAAGCCAGGGAATCGACGCCCGTGTCGACTATGCCTCGCTGCTCGACTACGGTCCATGGGACGATCGGAACTACCGCCTCAACCAGGACGATCTGGCGCTGCTCGGTGAGAATGAACGCGAGCTGACGGTCCGTGCGCCGCTGTTCTATCGTGTCGAGCTCCGAAAACGGTTCGGCGATCTCCCCACCACCGGTCCGGTCCAGTACCCGCGAAGCACCCTGCCCCGATTCCTCACCGAGTACGGCGGCTTCCTCATCGACGGCATGCTCTACCGCAAGGCCAGGCTCGTCGGCGACCGCTATGCCGTCGACACCTCCGAACCGTGGATGAGCGAGCAGGAGTTCGAGGACCTCGGCGGCAAGTCGCTGACGGGTGATGTCCGGGTGACCAACCCGGCCGGTGCGGCGGAATCCGCGGTGGCCATCAACCCGGTCAACCCTGATCTGGTGGTCTCGGGGTCCAACGGCCCGACAAGCGGCCAGCAGATGCAGTATTCCACCGACGGCGGCGAGACCTGGAATGTCGGGGGCGCCCTGCCCTATGGCGGAACCTGCTGCGATCCGACGGTGGCCTGGTCCTCGGACGGCAGCAAGGCGTATTCCGCGACCCTCGGCAGCTCTCAGGTTTACGTCTACCGCTCGGCTAACGCCGGACAGACCTGGACCGACCTCGAGACCGACACGCCGGGTGATCAGCGGCGCGAGATCGGCGGCGGCACCGACAAGGAGTACCTCCACGTCGACACCCTCGCCGGCAGCGCGTGCCTCGACACCATCTACCTCACCTGGCACGAAAACAACAACATGAGGTTCTCCCGGTCGACCGACAGGGCCAACACCTGGTCGGCGCCGACCACCCTGTCCAGCTCCACCGAACGCGGGATCGGCTCGGACATCACCTCGGACACGAGCGGTCGAGTCCACTACATCTGGCCGGGCTTCAACAGCAAGAAGATCTATGTCAGGACCTCGTCCGACTGCGGTGTGACCTGGAACCCCA
>JAHECW010000062.1 GCA_024641545.1 Acidobacteriota bacterium | reverse complement strand
TGAGGGCGCCGCGTACGGCGATGGGCAGTTCGCACGCGTTCGTCATCTGCTCGACCGACGCGGCGTCGATATCGTCGCCCCATTGGCGCCACGGTGCTGGTCGTGCGTCCGCCACTTTTTCTACTTTCTCCATGGCCAAGTGTAGGGTGTTCCCATCAGCTTTTTGAAATCGCGTCTCTATTGTAGACTTGAACAATGAAGGGAAAAACCAACGCCAAGACGCACGAGCAGTACAAGGAACGCCTGCCCGAGGCCAGTATCGGCAAGAGCTGCGTCCGCTTCAAGCGGCTCTCGGATCTCGATGAGGAAGTGCTCAAAGACCTCGTCAGGGACTGTTCCAAAGCCGGCTGGGGCGTGTGAGCGAAGACACATAACATGTCAGGCCGCTCGAAATGCCGGTCCAACGACCGTCCTGCTTGATCACCCGGGGGTTTTCATGAGCCGGACGCTGTAACCGAGACCCCGAGTCAACCGCGAAGGACGCGAAGCCGATTGCGAAGAACGCAAACAACACAATAAGTAAATGAACGTCGCGTCCTTTACGGTTCTCACGTTGGCGATCTTTGCGGTTCGCTCGCCCTCGAATATTGCAAAGGCCTCTCAGCTGAGACCACACATTTCGGTCCGGTCAATTTCTTTTGGTCGGGTGTGAGATCCTTGTGCCATGTCCAGTCATCGTCGCTTCATCGAGGGTCTTCTTTTCACCGATTTCTACCAGCTGACCATGGCCCAGCTCTACTTCCATCACGGGCTGGCCGAGCGGCGGGTCCAATTCGACTACTTCTTCAGATCGCACCCGCACTATGGTGAGCATTCGGCCGGCTACTCGATCTTCGCCGGTCTCGAGTGGCTCCTCGACTGGATGCGGGAAACCGCCGCGACGTCCGAGGACGTGGCCTATCTTCGGTCGCTGAAGGGCGCGGCGGGCAACCGTCTGTTTGACGAAGGCTTTCTCGATTGGTTGTCTGCGAACGGGACCATGACCGGGTTGACGATTCGTGCCGTCCCCGAGGGTCGTGTGGTCCATCCGAACGTTCCGTTGGTCGTGGTGGACGGACCGTTGGCGATGGCCCAGCTCATCGAAACCCCGGTGCTCAACCACCTCAACTACCAGACCTTGGTGGCGACCAAGGCATCGCGGATTCGCGAAGCGGCGCTCGGTGCGCCCATCCTCGAGTTCGGCATGCGCCGCGCCCACGAACGCGGGGCCAACGCGGGCACCCGGGCGGCCCTCATCGGGGGCGCCGACTTCAGCTCCAATATCGGAGTTTCGGGTCTCATGGGCGTCCGACCCAAGGGAACCCACGCCCATTCCATGGTGCAGGCATTCCTGGCCCTCGGCGGCAGCGAGCTCGATGCCTTTCGCGCCTTCGCTGACCTCTACCCCGATGACTGTGTGCTGCTGGTGGATACCATTGACACGCTCGCGAGCGGCATCCCCAACGCCATCAGGGTCTTCGAGGATCTGAGAAAGGGCGGCCACATTCCGCGCGGGATCCGCCTCGACTCGGGCGACCTTGCCTACCTCGCCATTCAGGCCGCGATCCAGCTTGACGCCGCCGGGTTCGAGGAGGTCAGCATCGTCCTGTCCAACAACCTGGACGAGCTCGTGATCTGGCAGATCGTGACCCAGATCCGCGAGGAGGCGCCACGCTACGGGGTCGATGCCGGGAGGTTGGTCCGCAGGCTGGCGCACGGCGTCGGCACCGCCCTGATCACCTCCACCGGCGATTCCGCCCTGGATGGAGTCTACAAGCTCGTCGCGATCGACGAAGGCGGTCGTCTCCGTCCGGCCATCAAGCTGTCCGAGTCCCAGGCCAAGACCCTCAACCCCGGCGACAAGAAGGTCTGGCGGATCTACGACAGGCGCAACAAGGCGACCGCGGACCTCATCGGTCTGGCCGACGAGCGACCCGGTGGCGATCAGCCCATTGTCCTCTGCCACCCGACGGACCAGCCGCGAAGACGTCGGCTGGCCGCCGAGGACGTCAGCGAGATCGAGGCTCTGCACCAAGAGGTCTTTGTCGACGGCTGTCGAGTCGGCGAACCTCCGGACCTCGAGACGATGCGCGCTCGTCGCGTCGCCGATCTGGATCGGCTCGACCCGGGCGTCAAGCGGCTGATGAACCCGCATCTCTATCACGTTTCCCTGAGCGAGAGACTGTGGGAGAGCAAGCACGCTCTGGTCCAACGACTGCGGTCCGAGATCATGTCCGGCGCGCGAGAATGATTGCGTGATAGTTGCCGTTATTCATACCTAATCTCATAATTTGCAAAAAATTGCCTTCTGGGGTTAACCGGTTCGCGCTTCCCTCGTATTGAGAGGTAGACAAAGAACACTCCGAGCGAGACCCGTTGGTCGGGACGGACCTGGCAGTGAGGGGACGGGGGCAGCTCGCTCGCGGAGAGTTCCACTCGGGAACCAAGGGAGACGACATGAAGAAAAGCAAGATCATCGTGGGAACTCTGGCGGTTGTGTGGATCGCCGCCGGCGGCGTGCTGGCGGGCCAGAGCGTCATGACCGGAAAGTGCGTCAAGGTCATCGACGGCGACACGCTCATCATCGAGTGCGAAAAGAACCGGCGGACCGTCAATCTCGAAGGCATCGACGCTCCCGAGCTCGATCAGCCGTGGGGCAAGGAGGTCCGGAACTTCGTCCGCGACATGGTTGGCGGCGAAAATGTCGAGATCCTGGTGGTCGAAAGCGGTGATGACAGTGTTGTCGCCCGTGTCACCGTCGATGGCATCGACCTCTCGGAGATGCTGGTAAGCCGGGGGCTGGCGTGGGTGCCCGAGGAAAGCACGGACGCCGACCTCGTCGGGATGAGCACCAAGGCCAGGGAGCTTCCCTGTGGGCTCTGGATGGATCCGGAAGCCGAACCACCCTGGGAGTTCCGAGCCGCTCGCGGCTAGCCTGCCGAAGGCTCGTGACGATCGCCGGGCGGTTCACCGTCCGGCGATTTTTCCATGACGGCTTTTGTGACGACGATGGTAGGGTGGATGGCTGAGGAGGCTCAGTCCGTGACAGCTCATCGGCCCGCCGTCGCTTCACTCTTCGGCGTTGCAGCATTGGTGATCGGGGTCAGATTTTTCCGGGTCGCTTTCCCGGACTGGTTCTCCGTCGTGAGAACCGTGATGATGGCCCTCGGCGGCGTGGTCGTGATCGCCATCGTCCTCGTCGTGGCGGTCGCCATCATCTCAGGCGTCATCGGGATGGTGGGGAATCTCCGAAAACCGCACGACTAGTTCTCAGTTCTAGATTTCGAGCTCTCGATGATCGCTGCAAAGCCCTCAGAGCTGTGCGACGGGATTTTGAATTCGAAATAAAGAACTCAGAATTTTCCTCAGTTGGCCGCCGGTTCGGCGATCAGGACCCGGTCACCGGTTCGAACGCCGGTGATCAGCCAGTCCCTGCCACGATGGCAGATCCGATGGCCGAGATTGGCACTCTCCGGCAGATCCACGACCTCGACCACGGCGGTGCCTGCGACATCGAAGATGACGACCCTGGGCCGGCATCGGGGTCGGCCCTCGCTCTCCGAGCCGCGCACCCCCGGTCTCTTCTCTGCTTGCATTGCCGCCCTCCGACACCGCTCCCCAATCCGAGCTTCGGGTCCTTTCAAGATAACGAAGCAAAAGGCGTGCCGGTTCCCGAAGATCGTTCATCCGCGCCAGACTGCAAAGGTCTTCACGGCGATTGACAATATATGTCCCGAAATCGGGATTCGGTAGCCGGATTTGGGAACACCGTGCCGGCCTGCCGTTCCATGATCTGACCTCGCCAGGTGACAGGGGTGTCTCCCCCGGCCGGCCGCGGCCTCCGTGATACCATCCGCCGTCGGCGGGCGTTTCGCCCGGCGCATCCCAGGGAGAAGAGATGAGGCGAACGACCTTCGATCTGATGCTGGTGCTGACTCTGACGATGGCGGGTGCCGAGCTTGTCCCGGCCGAGGAAACCCCTGCGCCGCCCGGCGACAGGGTGGTTCATACGACCACCGAGCGATTGGACGCGCCCCGAGATCCGAGCCTGCTCGGTCAGACCACTCCCGAAAGCGAGCTGCGGTTTGCCGAGCTCGAAGCCCGGCTCATGGAAGGCCGACAGCACCCCAAACCGGGCGCACCGATGGAGATTGTCAATCTCGACCCCTCGGTGCTGGTTCCGCGCAATCCGCCCGTTGACCTCGGGCGTCAGGAGGGCCTCGTTGTCGGCCCCGTACTCTATGTCAACACCAGCCCGAGTGACGCGGTTTCGGTCAGCTCGCGTTCCGAGGTCCACGAGCCGGCGGTCGCGGCTGCCGGCGCCCGGGTCTTCTACACCGCCAACTGGTATTCGGCAACCTCATCCGACGGTGGTGAGAATTTCAGCTACGTGAATCCCTACCCCGGACCGTTTCCCTCACCCGTTGGAGAGAGTTTCTGCTGTGATCAGACCATGGCTCACGACCCGGGCAGCAATACGATCTTCTGGCTCCAGCAGTTCATGCCGAACAACTGGGCCGGGTCGACGGACACCGGCACCCAGCGGATCAACGTGGATCGGCACTCCGATGGCGTTTGGGACTGTGCGTACGACATCAGTACCACCCTGGTGGGCTTTTCGGCAAACACCTGGTTCGACTATCCCGACCTCACGGTGAGCTCCAACTATCTCTACCACTCCAGCAACACATTTACGTACCCCAATCCGAATTTCGGCTGGGCCGGGGGTTATGTGGGCCGCTACCCGCTGTCCGAGTTGGCATCGTGCTCGACCCCGCTCACGATCGATGCCTACACCTCCTCGAGCGGCAGTTTTCGCTTCAGCCGCGGCGCCGAAACCACCATGTACTTCGCCTCGCACCAGTCCAACACCGCTCTTCGGGTCTGGAATTGGCCCGACGCCGCTCCGGGTCCGACCTCGGTTTTGAAGACCGTCGCAGGTTGGTCCAACGCCAGCCGCTGGTGTCCGGGCCCCGACGGCCGCAACTGGTGTGGAAGCCATGACGGCCGGATCCAGAGCGGGTTCCTGGCAGGAGAGACGCTTGGATTTGTCTGGACCCCGTCCCAGGGTGGGAGTTTCCCGTATCCCTACGTCAGGATCTCGACGTTGGACGCCGCCAACGATCTCACTCCGATCGACGACATCGACATCTGGAGCCCCGATCTCGCCTATATGTATCCGTCGGTGGCGGTGAATTCAGCGGGGCAACTCGGCGGAACCGTGATGTGGGGCGGTGGCGACACCCACTACCCGTCGTGCTCGGCGTGGGTCGCCGAGAGCCCCACCGAGGGCGGTCTCGTTCCGTTGGCGCACACCCTTTCCATCGCGGGGAACTTCGGGGCTCAGAACGGGGACGGGCGGTCGGGCGACTACACCATGAGCGAGGTCTACTACCCGGATGCTTCGCAGTTCGTCGGTTCGTGTTTCGCCTATCCGACCCTCGGCAGGGGCGCCTCCACCTACATCCGGTTCGGGCGCACCGCCGCCGCAGAGGTTTTCACCGACGGCTTCGAGAGCGGCGACACCTCCGGGTGGTCCTCGGCGACGCCCTGAGCCCCGATCTTTCGCCGAACAGCGACATGGCGTAGGATGAAGCACCGAGCGGGGCGGGGAAGGAAGCAGAGCGTGGCGACAGTCGGCAAAGGAGTGCTGTTCATCGTGGCGTCGCCATCGGGTGGCGGCAAGACGACCTTGATTCGTGAAACGATGCGCCGCCTCGCGGAGCACGGGCGGCCGGCGCATTTTTCGATCTCCCACACCACGCGATCACCCCGATCCAAGGAAACCGACGGTGTCCACTACCATTTCGTCGATCGCGACAGGTTCGAAGCCATGGTGAACCGCGGCGATTTTCTCGAGTGGGCCGAGTACGCCGGAAACCTCTACGGCACGTCGCGAGCGGAGGTCGAAAATCGACTCGACGCGGGGGAGGACGTCTTTCTCGATATCGAGGTCCAGGGGGCGAGCCAGGTCAAGACCAAGATTCCCGAGGTGGTCAAGATCTTCGTCTATCCTCCGTCCTACGAGGTGCTCAAGAACCGCCTGACCGAACGGCGGCAGGATTCCGCGGAGGCCATCCGGCGGCGCCTCCGATGGGCGGTGCGGGAATTCGGGATGGGCGGGGAATTCGATTATGCTATCATCAACGACCGCTTGGACGAGGCGGTAGGTGCCCTTTTTGGCATCTGCGTGGCTGAACACCACCGAACTCATCGATTGAACACCAGTCTGGACGCGATCAGAGAAGCGTTCCGGTCGGCCCTGGAAAGGGACATCACCCAATGATCCAACTGCCTGAAGGTTTCGACTCAATCTTCCGATATATCGTCGTTGTTTCGCAGCGTGCCGAGCAGCTCGTCAACGGCGCCAAGCCGCGCAGCGAATCGCGGCATCACAAGTCCACCCTGGTGGCCATCGACGATGTGCTCGAGGGCAAGGTCGAGTGGCGCATTCTCACCCAGGCGGAGCTCGATGCGCAGCGCCAGGCCATCGTCGACCAGCTGCGCGCCGAGGTCGGGGTCAACGACAGCGACGAAGCCGGCGTCGTGGCGATTCCCGATGTGCTCCCCACCGGTACCATTTCGCCGGCTGCTTCGGTGGCTGCGCAGGCCGTGGGAGAGGGCGAAAAGGACGACGAGCTGATCCGCCTGCAGAAGCTCCTCGGGATGGCCGGCGGGGCGAGAGGCGCCGTGGGTGGTTTCGACGACGACTCGGACGGGACGGACGAGGAGTCCGACGACGCGGACGAGGAGTTCGACGAGCCCGTCACCATCGATCTTGACGAAGCGGCAGATGAACTCGATGGATCCGCCGATGACGACGAGGACGACGAAGACTAGTTCGACCGACCCGAGGTCTCCGGATTCTCGTCGGTCATGAGGCCCAAGGAACTCTCTCGATACCTGGCGGATCTGGGATGGCGGGACCCGCTGGCACTCCCCGCCGAGCGGTCGATCGCTGCTTCCGCATCCGTCAAGAAGCCCATTTTCGAGTCAGTTGATCTCGAAACTTTGGCAGAGAGCCTGCGCGACTGTGCTCGCTGCCGCCTCAGCGAGGGGCGCAAGACGGTGGTCTTCGGTGAAGGCGCCCCGGATGCCCGGGTCATGTTCATCGGCGAGGGGCCCGGCGCCGAGGAGGACCGCACCGGCCGCCCTTTTGTCGGCCAGGCGGGGCACCTGCTCGACCGGATGGTCGTCGCCATGGGTTTGAAGCGCGTCCAGACCTACATCGCCAACGTGGTCAAGTGCCGCCCGCCCGGCAATCGCGATCCCAAGGATGATGAGATCGCGGCCTGCTCGGTCTTCCTCGACCGCCAGATCGAACTCATCCGCCCCGCCGTCATCGTCGCGCTCGGGCGGTTCGCCGCCAACCGACTCACGGGAACCGACAAACCCCTCGGCGCCCTCCGCGGCCGCTGGTCGCACTACAAGGGCGTGCCGTTGCTGGCGACCTACCACCCGGCGTATCTGCTCCGCACCCCCGCCGACAAGCGCAAGGTATGGGCGGATCTCAAGCTCGTGATGGCGAAGCTCGCGGAATGAAGAAGGCAGGGCTGGCGCCCCACCTTCTTCAAATTATGAGTTTTGAATTATGAATTTTGAATTGCCGTCGCACCGTTCTCCGCACAAACCATGGGGGATCGTTGCGATGTCATTCGTAATTCATAACTCATCATTCATAATTTGCGATGCTACCTCGCCTTCTCGAGGTACTGGAGGAACTCGCCCTGGGTCGAGAGCATGAGAATCGTCCCGCTGTCGAGGGTGGTTCGGTAGACCTCCATGGTCTTGAGAAAGCGGTAGAACTCCGGGTCCCTGTTGTAGGCTCTGGCGTAGATATCGGCAGCCTCGGCATCGGCCTTGCCGCGGATTTCCTGCGCCTGCCGGTAGGCCTCGGAGGTGATCTCCTTGAGGTCGCGATCCTTGGAGCCGTTGATCCGGGCGGCCTCGCCGGCGCCCTCGGATCGATACTCCTCGGCGATGCGTTTGCGCTCGGAGATCATCCTCTCGTAGACCTTCGGACGGTCGGTGTCGGCGTAGTTGGTTCTCTTGAACTGGAAGTCGAGGATCTCGATGCCGAGGACCTCGGTCCGGACCGAGGCGTTCTTGAGCACTTCCTGTTCCAGCGCCACTCGACCGGCGGTGATCTCCTTGGCGGTCTCGTCGATGGCCGACGAGACCACAAACTCCCGATTGGTGCTCCGCACCGCCTCGATGAGGTTGTGCTTGGCGACGGTGGTCCGGGTCTCGCCGTCGAGGATGTCGTCAAGGCGGGACTGGGCGCCTCGTTCGTCGCGCAGTCTTTGGAAGAAGAGCAGCGGATCGACGATCCGCCACCGGGCATAGGTGTCGACATAGAGGAACCGTTTGTCCTTGGTGGGCACCTCGTTGGGCGCGCCGTCCCACTCGAGAAACCGTTTGTCGAAGAAGTTGGCTTTCTGCAGGAAGGGGACCTTGATCTTGAGGCCGGGGGTGATGACCGGGTCGCCCACCGGTCTGCCGAACTGGGTGATGATGACCTGTTCGGCCTCGTTGACGACGTAGAAGGCGCCACCGGCGAGAAGGACCACGACCAGGGTGGCGATGAGGACGATGAGCAGAGAGACCTGTTTCACTGGCCACCTCCGGTCCCCTTGAGGTCAAGCAGGGGCAGGATCCCCGACAGGTTGTCGTCGAGCACGAGCTTCCGTTCGAGCTTGGGATAGACCGCCGCCATGGTCTCGAGGTAGATCCGCCGGCGGGTCACATCCGGCGCCCGTTTGTAGGCTGCGAGAACCTCTTCGAAGAGGACGGCATCGCCGCGCGCGCTGTTGACGCGATCGATGGCGTAGCCCTCAGCCTGCTGGATCGTCTCCTCGGCCTGGCCGCGGGCCTTGGGGATGATCCGGTTGTAGGCCGAACGGGCGTCGTTGATGGCCCGTTCCTTTTCCTGCTCGGCCTGGTTGACCTCGTTGAAGGAGGGTTTCACGGGATCCGGCGGGTTGACGTCCTGGAGGACGATCTGGTCGACGACGATCCCGGTTTCATAACGGTTGCAGAGATCCTGGAGCCGGACCTTGACCTCGTCCTCGATCTCCAGCCGGCCGACGGTGATGACCTCGTCGACGCTGCGGTCGCCGACCACGGCGCGCATGACGGCCTCGTTCATGTCGCGGAAGGTCTTGGTGACGCTGCGGACTTTGAAGAGATACTTGTAGGGGTCATCCACCCGGTACTGCGCGATCCACTCGACCACGGCGACGTTGAGGTCGCCGGTGAGCATCAGCGACTCGCCCTCGAAGTTGCGGTCCGAAAACCGGGTGCGGACACCGGCCTCGATGGTCTGAAAGCCGAACTCCTGTTTGAGCTGGCGCTGGACCGGGACCTTGAAGACCTGCTCGAGGGGAGACGGCATCTTGAAGTTGAGGCCCGGTTCGGCGGTGCGGTTGTACTTGCCGAAACGCAGCACCACCCCGACCTCCTCGGGCTGGATGGTGAAGATGCTCGAAAAGACAATGATGGCGCCGAGCAGCACCACGACGCCGGCAATGATGGTTTTGGCGGGTGGCTTGTTCTTGCGGAACTGATTCAGATCGATGGTCGGGGGTCCCTGGACTTCCATGTCGGATCCTTTCGGTTGCCGGTATTTCAATCAGGTTTCGGCACCCGCCAGTGTAGCGGATCTCTTCGACCCCGGTCCCGATCCCGACCCCGATCCCGACCCCGGAACCGGGCCGATCTCGTCAGGGAAGGAAACGGGATCGGGATCGGATGCGGACTCGGTCGGGAACGCGGGGGAAAAGGCGGGCCCCCGAAGGGGCCCGATGGAAGGAGGGGTGTGATGACGCTAGGGTTTATCGCTGGTCTCCCTGGCGGCGGGCTTGAGCACGAGTTCGCCGTCCTCGACGTCGACGCGCACCATCTGGTCCGGTCCGACCTCACCGGCGAGGACGAGGGTGGCGAGGGGGTCCTGGACCAACTGCTGGATCGCTCGTTTGAGGGGCCTGGCGCCAAAATCGGGATCGAAGCCGTGGCGGGCCAGGAGTCGGACCGCCTCTTCGCTCGCTTCCACCGCGAGTCCCTGCTGAGACAGGAGTTCGTTGAATCGAGCGAGCTGGATCCGGACGATCTGCTCCATGTGGGTCTCGTCGAGGCGGTGAAAGATCAGCACCTCGTCGACCCGGTTGAGGAACTCGGGACGAAAGTGCCTCTTGAGCTCCGCCTGGACCAGCGTCTTCATCCGGTCGCGCTCGGACTCCGGGAGCTCCTGGATGAGCGAGCCGGCGATGTTGGAGGTCATGATCACGACCGTGTTGCGGAAGTCCACGGTCCGACCCTTGCCGTCGGTGAGACGGCCGTCGTCAAGCAGTTGCAGCAGGACGTTGAAGACATCGGGGTGGGCCTTCTCGATTTCATCGAGGAGGACCACCGAGTACGGCCGGCGCCGGACCGCTTCGGTGAGCTGGCCACCCTCATCGTAGCCGACATAGCCGGGAGGGGCGCCGATCATGCGTGAAACCGCGTGTTTCTCCATGTACTCCGACATGTCGATGCGGACCATGGCGCGCTCGTCGTCGAAGAGGAACTGGGCCAGAGCCCGCGCGAGCTCGGTCTTGCCGACGCCGGTGGGGCCGAGGAAGAGGAACGAACCGATGGGCCGGTTGGGGTCCTTGAGCCCGGCGCGGGCGCGACGCACCGCTGCGGCCACGGCGCGGACAGCCTCGTCCTGGCCCACGACCCGGTCGCCGATGCGCTTCTCCATGTGCAGGAGCTTTTCCTTTTCGCCTTCGAGCAGGCGGGACACCGGGATTCCGCTCCAGCGCGACACCGAACGCGCGATGTCTTCTTCTCCCACCTCCTCGGCGAGCATGGTGCCGTGCTCCTCCTGGTGGGACTTGAGCGCCTCGGAGGCTGCTGAGAGCCCGTTCTGGATCTCGGGAAGCTGACCGTAACGCAGCTTCGCTGCGCGTTCGAGATCGCCGTCCCTCTCGGCCCTCTCGGCCGACTCTCGGGTTTCCTCGAGCTGCTCTTTGAGTTCCTGAATCCTGGTGATGAGGTCCTTCTCCTTGTGCCAGAGCGCCTTCATCCCCGACGTCCTTTCCTGGAGCTCGGCGAGCTCGGATTCCAGGGTCGCGCGGCGCTCCTTCGACGCCTTGTCCTTTTCTTTGGCAAGCGCCCGGCGCTCGATCTCGAGCTGCAGCGAGCGGCGTTCGAGCTGGTCGATCTCGGTGGGCAACGAATCGATCTCGATGCGCAGGCGAGAGGCGGCCTCGTCCATCAGGTCGATGGCCTTGTCGGGCAGGAAGCGGTCGGTGATATAGCGCTGCGACAGCGAGGCCGCGGCGAGCAGCGCAGCGTCGGCGATCCGGACGCCGTGATGGACCTCGTACTTCTCCTTGAGGCCGCGCAGGATGCCGACGGTCTCCTCGACGGACGGTTCCCCCACCAGCACCGGCTGGAAACGGCGTTCGAGCGCAGCGTCTTTCTCGATGTGCTTGCGGTACTCCGTCAACGTGGTTGCACCGATGCAGCGCAGCTCGCCGCGCGCGAGTGCCGGCTTGAGGAGATTCGCTGCGTCCATGGCGCCCTCGGCGGCGCCGGCGCCGACCAGGGTGTGGAGCTCGTCGATGAAGAGAATGACCTCGCCGTTGGAATCGACGACCTCTTTGAGCACGGCCTTGAGCCGGTCTTCGAACTCACCGCGGTACTTGGCGCCGGCGATGAGGGCGCCCATGTCGAGGGAGACGAGGCGCCGGCGCTTGAGGATCTCGGGGACATCGCCGCCGGCGATGCGCTGGGCGAGACCCTCGGCGACAGCGGTCTTGCCGACCCCGGGCTCGCCGATGAGCACCGGGTTGTTCTTGGTTCTGCGGGTCAGCACCTGCATGACGCGCCGGATTTCCTCGTCGCGACCGATGACCGGATCGAGCTTGCCGGTGTAGGCGAGCTCGGTGAGGTCGCGACCGTAGTTCTTGAGCGCCTCGTACTTGGCCTCGGGGTTCTCGTCGGTCACCCGGTGCGAACCGCGCAGTTCCTGAACCGCGGCCAGGAGGCTGTCATGGGTGACGCCCTGACCGGCGAGGATCTGCGCTGCGGTGGAGTCCTTGACCGCCACGATGGCGAGCAGGAGGTGCTCGACAGAGATGTACTGATCCTGGAACTGGGGAGCGAGCTTGGCCGCCTGATCGAGCACGGCGCGCAGACTCCGAGACGGTTGCGGGTCGGAGCCGCCGTCTGCGGATGGAAGCCGGTCGAGGGCGGCGCGCAGCTGATCCGAGAGCGCTCGGGTGGATGCGCCGACCTTGGCGAGGAATTTTGTTGCGACGCCCTCGTCCTGCTCGATCAGCGCCTGGAGCAGGTGGGTCGGGGTGGTTTCCGGGTTGCCGCGGGCGGCCGCGGCCTTGACGCTGGACTGCAGGGCCTCAGTCGCCCGCAGGGTGTATTGGTTGTTGGGTTTCATGGTGTCCTCCGCATGGTGTGTTCATGCCCGTTCAATATAAAATATGAGTGAAACTTTGTCAAGTATGAAAATTCAATATCTGCTAATTTCGTTAGAAGATCTCTTTTCAGTCTCCGACACCTGTTATCCCCGATCCTCCGGGCTCGCTTTTCGCATCGGGGCCGTTGCAGCACGGGTTTTTCTCAAGCGGCGCCCGACATTCCCCAGTAACCGTGCTTCTTCGCTGGTCGATTTCTGAGGGTCGTGTGAGGAAAGGAGGCAATAGTTTCGATAGTTGATTGACACCGTGGGAGGTGCGAAATGCGACGTGCGATCGCCGTTTCGTGGGTGATGACTCTGATTGCCGCAGGTTCGGTCTCGGCCGAGCCGCCGGGGTGGTGCACCGGGTGTCTCGATCCGTCCTTCGGCTCGCAGGGAAAGGTGATCGTTCCCTTCAACCTGGGTGGCGACCTCCATGACCGCGCCAACGCGATCATCCGGATCCCCGGCTCCGGTCAACTCGCCGTGGCCGGCCAGGTCGCGTCGAGCAGCGGTGTGCCCGGCGAGTCCGACTTCGGACTCGCGCTGATCGGATCAGACGGGGTTCCCGATCCCGGCTTCGGCAACCTCGGCGCCCCCGGTCTCACCGCCTTTCCCTTCGGTCTGCCGTCCACGGCCGCCGCCTGGGATCTGGCGGTGGTGCTCCAGGGAAGTCCTGCCGAATGGCGGCTTCTCGTGGTCGGCCAGACGATGGACACCGGCAGCAGCAACATCGACATGGGGCTGATGTACCTCGAGCCGGACGGGACGCTTGATCTGCTGGCGCCGCACACCGGGCGGTTGACCATCGGAACCAACCAGGGTGGGGATCTGGCCGATCGGTTGAAGGCGGTCGCCGTCTTTGCGGATCAGCGAACCGCGGTCGCGGTCGGCACATCGGACACCTCCGCAACCACCGACGCGTGGATGTTCTACACGATCGGGGAGGGTTTTGCGGTCGAAATCGTTCCGCTGGCATCGATTCCGTTTGCGACCACCGCCGAGGTCGAGGATGTCGCCACCTATCCCGATGGCAAGATCGTCGCGGTCGGCAGCCGCGATCAGCACGGTGACGGCCAAATGGTCGTCGCGCGGCTCGACTCCGGGGGCGGGCTCGATCCGGATTTCGGCACCGACGGTCTGGTATTCATCGATGTCGATCTCAACGGCGCAGCCGATGACCGAGCCGTTGCGGTTGCGGTGGATCACGAGGGGCGGGTGGTCGTGGTCGGTACCATCGGCACCGATCTCGGACCGCAGGTCTTTGTGACCCGCTTGCTCTTCGGCGGGCAGGTCGATACCAACTTCGCCACCAACGGCTACCTGTGGTTGGGTCAGACCGGTTGTGAGGCCCTCGAAGGCCGGGACGTGGCGTTCGACCCGGTGGGAGATGTTGTCGTCACCTCCGAGCTGTCGTGCGGCGGTGACCGTGATTTCAACATCCTTCGTCTCGGCCCGGATGGTGAATGGCTCGGTCAGTACTGGAACACGGCCTTCGATCTGACCCCCGCAGGAGATGACCGGGCACGGGCCGTTGTCGTCCAGCCGGACGGCCGAATCGTGACCGCGGGACGGGTCCAGAGCTCCGGTCTGGATCTCGACTTCGGCGCGGTGAGACAGTTCACCGACGTCATCTTCGCGGACGGCTTCGACGATAACGGTTGGTGGGGCGCCGATTGGACGTGGTCTCCATAGTCGAGTGGCCTCCCCGGATTCACGGGGTCGGGCCGGAAGGGGTATTGCGACTCGGTTACACTACTGTCGGGACAGGCGGTGAGGGAGTCGCACATGGGGGAACAGGATGTCCGACGCGAGTCGGAGGCCGAAGAGATACGGGTCTTTCTCAAGCACCTGCTGAATGACGTTCGCGCATTCGAGAAGATGCTCGAGGACGACCTCTTCGAACGTGATATTCGCCGCATCGGGGCCGAACAGGAGCTCTTTCTCGTCGACCGGCACTGGCGACCGGCGCCCATCGCCACCGAGGTGCTCGAAGCGGTGAACGACCCTCACTTCACCACCGAGCTCGCACGATTCAACCTCGAGTTCAACCTCGATCCCCTGGTCTTCGGCGGCACCTGTCTGAGCGTCATGGAGTGGCAGATCGGGGAGCTGCTCGGCAAGGTCCGAGAAGCGGCGCGGAGCTGCGGTGGCGACATTCTTCTGACCGGGATCCTCCCGACCCTCGTCAAGTCCGATCTCGGTCTCGACAGCATGACCCCGAACCCGCGCTACTTCGCCCTCAACGATGCCATGACGCGGCTCCGGGGCGGGGCGTACGAGTTCTATCTCAAGGGCATCGACGAACTCCACCTCAACCACGATTCGATCATGGTCGAGGCGTGCAACACGAGCTTCCAGGTCCACTTCCAGGTGGCGCCGCACGAGTTCGCCAAGATCTACAACATCGCCCAGGCGGTGACCGGGCCGGTCATGGCGGCCGCGGTCAACTCACCGCTGCTCTTCGGCAAACGCCTGTGGCGGGAGACCCGGGTCGGGCTCTTCCAACAGTCCATCGACACCCGGCGGTCCATGCCCCACCTACGGGAGCAGACACCGCGGGTCAGCTTCGGCCGGCGCTGGGTCAAGTCATCGGCCCTCGAGATCTTCCGCGAGGACATCGCCCGGTTCCGCACGCTGCTCTCCACCGAGCCCGACGACGATCCCTTCGAAGAGATCGCGCAGGGGCGAGCGCCGTCGCTCAAGGCGCTTCGCCTCCACAACAGCACGGTCTACCGCTGGAACCGGGTCTGCTACGGCATCTCCGACGGCAAGCCCCACCTGAGGATCGAAAACCGCATCCTGCCCTCCGGGCCGACTCCCCGCGACGAGGTCGCCAACGCCGCCTTCTGGTTCGGCATGGTCAGCGGCTGTCTGGTGCGTTACAGGGACATCACGGAACACATGTCCTTCGACCATGCGCAGGCGAATTTCTTCGCCGCGGCCGAGCTCGGGCTGAGCGCCCAGTTAGCCTGGACTGGTGGGGTGCCGAAACCGGCCGACCAGTTGATCCTCGACGAGTTCCTGCCGATCGCGCGGGAAGGGCTCGAGGCCTCGGGTCTCGCCGGGGCCGATATCGATCTCTACCTCGGAACCATCGAGGAGAGGGTGAGGTCACGCCGGACGGGTGCACGGTGGCAGCTCGACTCCCTTGCGGCGCTCGGGTCCAAAGGGCCGCTCTCCGAACGCCTCTCCGCGATCACCGCCGCCATCGCGTCGAGACAGCAGGGTGGGCAGCCGGTGGCGACCTGGGAGCCGGCGAAGCTCGAGGAGGGGGGCGGTTGGAAGCAGAACTACCTGACCGTCGAGCACTGCATGGACACCGATCTGGTGACCGTCGAGCAGAGCGAACCGGTGGATCTGGTGGCGAACCTGATGGTGTGGAACCACATCCGTCACATCATGGTCGAGGACGCCGACAACCGCCTGGTTGGGTTGGTTTCGCAGCGGGCGCTGATCAAGCTCGTGGGCACCTATCACCCCGAGCACCGCGAAGGCCCCCTGCCGGTGGCCGAGATCATGCAGCGCGAGCCGGTGACCGTGACCCCCGAAACCGCGACCGTCGATGCCATCGACATCATGCGTCGTAACCACTGGTCCTGTCTGCCGGTGATCAAGGATGACCGCCTCGTCGGGGTCGTCACCGAAGCCCAGCTCATGGCCATCGCCGGGCAACTTCTCGAGGAGAAATTGCGGGAGTAGGCGGTCAGACGTGAGGATTCAGACGTGAGACGTAAGGGAGTGACAGGTCCATCGTCTGTCGTCTCACGTCTCACGTCTCACGTTTAACGTCTCACTCCTCACTCATACCCCCAACCGGTGCGATCTAAGCTAGAATTCGGCTCACAGCAAGGGGGGGAAGATGGCTGATCAAGAGTTCAAGCCTTACGTGCCGGCGTCGTCGACCATGGCGGAACTGACCTTCAAGGCGGTTTTTCTCGGTGTCATCATGGCGGTGGTGCTCGGCGCGGCCAACGCCTATCTCGGGATGAAGGTCGGGCTGACGGTCGCCGCAACGTTTCCGGCCGCTGTGGTCGCCATGGCGGCCCTTCGTGTTTTCAAAGGCAATATTCTCGAGGAGAACATCGCCCGGACGACCGCCTCGGTGGGCGAGTCCCTTGTAGCCGGGGCGATCTTCACCATCCCGGCCTTCATGATCAGCGGCGCGTGGACCAGGTTCAATCTCCGCGACGCGACCTTGATCATGCTCATCGGCGGCGTCCTCGGGGTGCTCTTCGTCATCATCCTGCGTCGCGCGCTGGTGGTCGAGGCCGATCTGCCGTTCCCCGAGAGTGTCGCCGCATCGGAGATCGTCAAGGCCGGCCAGAAGGGTCAGACCGGCGCCGGCCTCGTCTTCGGCGCAATGGGGATCGCCGCTGTCTGGGAACTCTTCAAGAATGACGCCGGGCTCCACTTCATCAAGGACAAGGCGCAGAATTTCGTCCACTTCGGCAAGTCGGCCATCGAGATCGTCGGCAACAAGATCGAGTACGCCGGCGGCATCATGCTGTCGACTCCCGAGGCCTCACCCATGGTCATGGGGGTCGGTTTCATCGTCGGTCTGAGGATCTCGGCGATTCTCTTCGCCGGCGCCGTGGCCGGTTGGCTGGTCCTCGTTCCGCTGGCGCTCTTCCTCAACCCCGCGGTGTCGGTCGGAGTGGCGGAGGACGGATTCATCGCTCTCGCGGTGGATGTCTGGTTCCGCCAGATCCGGCCGCTGGCGGTGGGGACGATGATCGTTTCGGCCTTCTACACGCTCTACACCCTGCGGGAATCACTCAGCAGCGGCGTCACCAAGGTCTATGCCGCGGTCAAGGGCGGCGATGCCGGAGCACCCGCCGTCGAACGCACCGAGCAGGATCTCAACCTCAAGTGGGTCATGGTTTCCATCGGCGTCATGGCCTTCCCTATGTTCTTTCTCTATCGCTACTTCGCGGCATCGACTCCGGGCGCGCTGGTGCTGACGGTCGTGATGTTGATCCTCGGCGTCCTCTTCGCCGCCGTCGCCGGCTATCTGGTCGGCCTGGTTGGCAACTCGAACAACCCGATCTCCGGTTTGACCCTGTCGGCGTTGGTGATCTCGGCGGTGCTCATGGTTCTCATGGGGGTGACCGGGGTGCACGGGCTCGCCGCGGTCCTCGGGGTCTCGGGCGTGGTCTGCTGCGCCGCCGGTGTCGCCGGCGACATGATGCAGGACTTCAAGGTCGGTCACATCCTCGGCGGGACGCCGTGGAAGATGCAGGTGGGTGAGCTCATCGGCGTCGTTGCGGCGGCCTTGACCATGCCGGTGCTGCTCATGGTCCTCGACCAGGCCTACACCATCGGATCCGCCGAGCTCCCCGCGCCCCAGGCCGGGCTCATGGCGCTCATGGGCAAGGGCATCGTCGGCGGCGAGATGGCCTGGCCGCTGGTCATCGTCGGGATGTTCCTCGGGGTTGCGCTGATCCTGATCAAGGCGCCGGCGCCGATGCTCATCGCGGTCGGGATGTACCTGCCCTTCCCGACGACCTCGGCGGTCTTTGCCGGCGGCGTCTTGCGTGCAATCCTGGATTGGTTCCTCGGCCGCCGGAACGCTTCGGACGAAGAGAAGATGAAGGCCGAGAACTCGGGCGTCCTCGTCGCCTCGGGTCTCATCGCCGGGCAGAGCCTGATGGCGGTGCTGCTCGCCTTCATCGTGCTCTACGAGCAGGCCAAGCTCGGGATGGCCGAGACCGAGCATCTGCTGCCCACTCTCGGCAACAGCTTCGGCGCCGGGCTGCTGGTCTATCCGCTGCTGCTGATGCTGCTGGTGTGGCTGCCGCTCCACCGATCGCGCTCGTGAGCGAGGTCGTCGACAGCGAGATCATGGGTTGCGTGCCCCATCGGCTCGGCCCCTGGCAGGCCGATGGCGACGCGCGGGTCGTTGTGGAACGGCCCAGACCTTCGACTCGCGGGTTGAGGGGCGCGTTCGACCACCTCAGATGGCTCATGGCGCACCCCAAGATCCGCCTCGACGAGCTTGGGAGCTTCGTCTGGAAGCGCCTCGACGGCGGCGAGACCCTGGCCGAAATCGCCTCGGCCACGGCAGGGGCTTTCCCCGACCGGGCCGAAGGAATCGAGCAGCGCCTCGCGCTCTTCGCCACCGCGCTCCACCACCAGGGGCTCATCGAACTGCGGGTGCCGGACGGAAAGAGAACCGCGAGCCCGAAGTAGCCGCGAGCTGTCTGCTGCGGCCGACGTGGCCGGGTTCTGCGACCTTCCTGGATGCCGGGAATCGCGCGCCGCGGCCGACGTCGCGTGCCCGGCACCCGCTCGGGTGAGGCGACGAGAGAATCGTGCCCGGCGCGGGTGTGGTATTCTGTATTGAAATGGCGTCTCAATCTTTGATCATCGCGGGCACCGGGCCAGCTGCCGGCGGCCGCGTGTTTCGACAGGCGGCGGCGACCCTCCACCCATTCGGTCCGAACCGGGTCATTTCCCACTTCTCATGCACTTCGGGCTCGAATCCCCCGGATAGGGCGCATCAGATCAACCACGCAGAGCGACAAGGGGATATCATGATCAGCTCAAAGAATAAATCGTGGATCGCAGCGGCGATCGTCATCGGACTTGCATCGGCCGGCCTCGCCGCGGCGGGAGAGTCGCCGTCGGTCGACGAGCAGATGGCCGGGCTCGTGCAGATGTGCGCCGACACCGAGGCGGCCCGCGCCCAGCGCCAGGCGGAGAAGCCGTTGTACGACCGGCTCGGCGAGTACGACGCGATCTTGGAACTCACCACCGAGATCGTGCGGCTGCACAACATCAACCCGGACTTCACCCGGTTCATGGGCGACATCGACGGCGAGAAGCTCGCCAAGGACGTCGCCGATTTCGTCTCGACCGGCACCGGTGGACCCAAGGTCTACACCGGCCGGGACATGCCGACGGCGCATGCGCACCTCGAGCTGAGCAGCGCCGACTTTCTCTCCGCCGGCTCGGACGTCAACAAGGCCATGCAGAACCTGGGCTATGGCGACCAGGAGATCCAGGAGATGATCTGCATCCTGGTTTCGATGAAGGACCTCGTCATCACGCGGTAACGCGGGGCGCAGTCTTCACCACTCGTCAAGCGCCACGGTCAGAGAAAGAACCGCGCAGCCCGCTGCGCGGTTCTTTCTCTGACCGTGCAGTGGTTTCTGCGCCCGAGGGGTCCGCGCGGTGGATATCCTACGCCGCCCCTCGAGCGAAAATCACCGCCGGGATGGTCTTGAGCATGATCTTGAAGTCGAGCCACAGCGACCACTGGTCGATATAACGCAGATCGAGGGCGATCCAGTCGTCGAAGTCGTCGATCCCGGCGCGGCCGGAGACCTGCCAGAGCCCGGTGATCCCGGGTTTCATCGACAGCCGGCGGCGCTGCCAGCGCTCGTACCGTTCGACCTCGGCGGGGATCGGCGGCCGAGGACCGACCAGCGACATCTCGCCTTTGAGCACATTGACGAGCTGGGGCAGTTCGTCCAGGGACCACCGCCGTAACCAGCGGCCGATCGGGGTCACCCTTGGATCGTGCTTCGCCTTGAAAGCCGGTCCGTTGACCTCGTTGAGGTGGGCGACCTCGTCGAGCCGCTCATCGGCGCCGAGATTCATGGTGCGGAACTTGTAGAGAGTGAAGCGCCGGCCATTGAGTCCGCACCGCTGTTGCGTGTAGAGCATCGGGCCCTTTGAAGTCAGCCAGACCGCGAGACCGATGATCAGCAGCAGCGGGGAGAGGACCACGAGCAGGAGTGCCGAGAGCACCACGTCTGCCAACCACTTGACGAAGAGCGGGAAGATCGCGCCCGGGGTGTTGGTGAAGGTCAGAAGCGGGATCCCTTCGAGCTCCTCGAGCACCACCCGCGCCTTCATGTGCGGGAAGTAGAGCGCGACCCGGGCGCGGATGCCGAGCTCGGAGCAGAGCAGGAAGCTGTCCTCGAACTCTTCGAGCTGGCGGCGCGACAGGACGAAGATGACCTCGTCGACGACTTCGTTCTGCAGGATCTGCGGCAGATCATCGGCCCGGCCGAGCACCGGCAGCCCGGCAAAGGTCGCCGGGCAGCTGCCGTTGGGGGCGATGAAGCCGGCCAGCTTGAGGCCCCAGTGAGGGTGGTCCTCGATGATCCGGGCGACCTCTTCGGAGCGCGAGTTGATCCCGACGAGGAGGAGGGTGCGGAAGTTGAGGCCCCGGCTGCGGACGTGGCGCGCGGAAAGCCTCAGTGCGAGCTTCTCGCCGAGCAGGAGAACGAGGTCGAGGCAACCGAAGAGAATCAGGAACGGCCGCGACACGAAGTCGAGCCGCAGCAGCCAACCTGCGGCCGCCAGCGTCAGAATGCCTGCACCGACGACCTGGACCACCTGCCAGGCCTCCCTGGCCAGGGCCACCGTCCGGCGCGACGTGTAGGCCTCTCGGGTGACCAGGAGGAAGGTCCAGATGGCGAGGACCAGGGGCAGGAGTCCGAGGTAGCGCGAGATCGGGTAGAGCTCGGTCGGAAAGGTCTCGGGAAAGACCTGGGGAAGCAGGTGAGAGCGGAGCCACCAGGCGAGGAAAAAAGCCACCGTCGTGAGGACCAGGTCGGTGGTCCACACCCAATAGGCAACCAGTCGGGCTCGCTCCTTCAGCATAGTGACTGCAGGACCTCTTCGTAGGCGTCGGTCACCGACGACCAGCGGTATCTTTCGGCCACCCGGCAACGGCTGGCTTCGCGGAGTTCCTCGAGTCGAAGGCCGTCGTCGAGCAGCTCGTTCAAGACCGTCTCCAGCGCCGCGTTTCCTGAGAATCGGAAGCCGACACCGGCGCCGGAAGCGACTTCGCGGTTCTCCGGCGTGTCATAGTACAGCACCGGTCGCGCGGCGCCCATGGCCTCCACCAATGCCGGGTGCGTGCCCCCGACCTCGGTGGCGTGGACATAGACCCGGCAATTGAAGAGCAGCTCCCGGTAGCCGTCGCCGTAAACCGTCCCGGGCAGCACGACCCGATGGTCGGCGAGCGCGTGGATCCGGCGGGTGAGACGGTCGGCGTAGGGCGCCCCGCCGACCATGACCAGCCGGCGGTCGCCCGCCACCCGCAGCCACGCATCGAGCACCCGATCTGGGTTGTTCTCCGGCTCGAAGCGCGAGACATAGAGCACGTACTGTTCCGGCTCGAGCCCGAGTCGTTCGAGGGTCGCCGACGTCGTCGGCGGCTCGAGATCGCCGCCGTAGGCGATCATTTCGGACGACCGGTGGTAGTAGCGGCGGTAGTAGCGCTGGATGACCCGGGCATCGGTGATGAGGGTGTTGGGCAGCCAGGCGGCCAGGCGTTCGCCGAGGCGATAGTAGGCGCGCCCGGCCGCCCCCCACTTGCGCCGTTTGCGTTCGAGACCGTCGACGTTGATCGCGACCGGGATCCCGGTCCAACGGAGAACCGGGATGAAGGGGGCGTTTGCGGCGTTGCACAGCAGCGCCGCGTCGTAGCGGGCGAAGGCGGCGTGGACGGCGGACAGAAAGGTGTGCGAGACGGTTTCCAGGTGCTTTGTCCGGATCGCCGGCAGCACGACGAGGCGCATCCCGCGGTGGGTTTGGAGCTCAGGATCGACAAAACCCCGTCGCCCATAGACCGTCACGTCGTGGCCGCGGTCGGCGAGCCGCCGCCCGAGTTCCTCGGCCAGGGTCTCGAACCCGCCGTAGTTTGCCGGCACCCCGCGGGTGCCGAGGATCGCCACCTTCACTGGGCCTCCAACTCGTCCACCTGATGGCGTTTACGGAACCAACGGCTGATCCGTCGTGATGGGACCCGCCGTCTCGACATGACCCAGCGGCGTCGGTTCAGAGCGTCGGTCCTGCCGCGCCAGACTTCGGCGAGACCGGGCAGCGACGAGCGCTCGACGGTCAGACAACCACCGATGACCATGAGATCGCGAATCTTCCACCACGGAAAACAGCGCAGGTGCCAGCCCCAGTCGGCGCAGTGGATGCGCAGGAGAAACCGGTTGCGCACCGACATCCGGTTGACGGTCTCGTGGCCGCTCCGGCCGGCTTCGGGTCGGAAGCCGCGGCCGTGGACGGCGACGGCGCCGGGTGCGTAGAGGCAGCGCCACCCCCGCCACTGGAGACGCCAGGCGAGCTCGGCGTCCTCGCGGTAGGCGAAGAAGCTCTCGGCCAGAGTCTGGCCGTCGGGGTAGGCGACATCATCGAGCGCTGCGCGGCGGTAGAGGGTGGCGGCGCCGGTGCCGCCGAAGACCCAGGCCGGCTTCGAGTACCTGCCGTCGTCGGGTTCGCCGGCGCCGCGGTCGAAGTGGCGGCCCGAGGCGGTCACCACCATTCCCGCGGCGTCGAGGACGCCCGATGGCGCGAGCGCCGGGTCGGCGGCCCGCAGCAGCCGGCCGGTGACCGAGCCGATCCGTTCGACCTCGGGCCGGCCGCCTGCCGCCGCGAGCAGGCGGGCGACGAAGTCGGACCGCGGCGCGCAATCCGGGTTGAGCAGCAGGACCCACGGCGCCGAGGTCTCGCGCAGCCCTCGGTTGACGGCGGCGGCAAAGCCGGTGTTCGTGGTCTCGCGGATGAGCCGGACACCGGCTTGAGCGGCGGCGACCTCCGCCGACCCGTCGACCGAGGCGTTATCGACGACGGCCGTTTCGGCCGGGGATGGCTCGAGCGCCGCCACGGCGTCGAGACACGCGGCAAGCGTTCCGGCGTGGTCGTGGCTGACCACGATGACAGTGTACGCCGGGTCCTGTTGCACGGGGGTAGTTTGGCACAGCTGAGCCGGTTGCGGTGGGTCGCGCATGCTGCTCGATCGCCGGGATGGGTTACCATGAGCCATCAGCCTTCGCGGGAGGTCAGCATGCGCAGCAGTCACGCGGTGTCGGTCGTGGTCGTTGTTCTGTGCCCGGTCGTCGCGGCGGCGGCCAACGGCTTTGTCGGGATGTCGACCTCGGATGCCCTGGTGGTGCTCGACCTCGACGCGGGGACCGCGCTGAGCCCGTCCATTCCCCTGCTCCCGGAGGGAGACTACCCGTACGACGTGACCATTCTCCCCGACGGGAGCGAGGTGTGGATCTGCGGCGCCTCCGGCGACGGCGTCGTCGTGCTCGACACCGCGACCCAGACCGAGATCACGAGGATCGACCTCGGTGCGGCCGGAGGGTACCCGGTCAACATCGCCTTCGACGCTGCGGGCGCCATTGCATACGTCAGCGCGAGAGACGGCAACGCCGTGCTGCTCGTCGACGTGGCCACCCACACGCCGACCGGCGAGATCATTCCCATCGCCGCCGGACCCGGCAAGGGGAGGGTTCGTCCCTCGGACGGCACGATCTTCGTGGTCGACTGGTACGACGACTTCCTGTACTCAATCGATCCCGACACCCTGGCGGTGACCTCCGCCGATGTCGGTTCCAGTCTGTGGGATCTGACCATCCACCCGGCGGGCGCGCCGCTCTACGTCATCGACCGGGGCAGCGACCAGGTCCACGTCGTCGACCCCGAAACGCTCACGGTCACGACCTCGGTGCCGGTCGGCGACGACCCGTGGGGCATCGAGATCACGCCCGACGGTTCCACACTGTTCATCGCCAACGAGGACAGCTCCAACGTGACGGTGGTCGACACCGTCTCCAACACCGTCGTCACCACCATCGCCCTGGCGGCCGATGCGGACCCCCGCGACGTCGACATCAACGCCGAGGGAACCCTGGCCTACGTGCCCAACGGCGCCGTCGCCGGCGACGACGGGGTCTACGTGATCGACACCGCGACCTATGCGGTGGTCGACACCATCACGATCAGCGGCGACAGCAACAGCAACGCGATCGCGGTGGCGCCGGAGCCGTTCGGTGGGCTGCTGTTCCGGGATGGTTTCGAGTCGGGCGACACGACCGCGTGGGCGGTGGCGGTGCCGTAGACGCGGGTCAAGGCTCGAGGACGAGACAGGTCGAGGTGGCGAAGGCGTAGAGGTTGCCCTCGCGGTCCTCCATCCGGGCCTCGGTGACCGCCGTCCGCCGGCCTCGGTGGACGACCCGTCCGACGGCGCGGAGGACACCGGTGTCGGGACGGACGCCGCGCACCACGTTGACCTTGAGCTCGAGGGTCGTGTAGCCGACGCCGGCGGGCAGCGTCGTGTGCAACGCACAACCCAGCGGCGCGTCGAGCACGGCCGCGTACCAGCCGCCGTGCACCGACCCGATGGGGTTGTACGCCCACGGCCCCGCCTCGGCTTCGAAGACCGCCACCCCGTCGTCGACTTCGACGAGTACGAAACCGAGGGTCGCCCCGATGGGAACCATGCGACCCTCGTCGATCAGCCGCTGCAGAAAGTCGATCCCGGCGAGCTCGCGGGCGCTCCGGCCGAGCGCGATCGGGTCGTCCCAGGTGGTCGTGCGGCTGTGGTCCATGGCGCCTCCCCAGGTGCCAGAATCGCACACCCGCCGGCCCGGGAGAAACCGGGAGGGAGACTGCGGTCTGGCAGGTCACGCCTGGCTGCGGTACTTCTCCTGCAGCTGGATGACCTGTTTCTTGAAGTCGGGGAAGCGTTGCCAGAGGTCCTTGTCGCAGGCGGTGAGCTCGTCGCAGTCGATGCAGCAGGCCTTGTCCTTTTCAATGGCGCAGGCGCGGACCGTGCACCGCGTTAGCACGATGCCCTTGGGCTTGTCCATGGCGGTGCAGCCGTAGCAGATCGCCTGCTCGGGATCGAACTCGACACCGTAGTGCTCCTCGATCTTCCACTCCTGCCAGACCTTCTTCTTGAGCTCGATGTCGTCCTGGAGCGTAGCCTGGAGGAAGGCGCAGTCGTCCGGGCAGGTGTAGCCGCAGAAGCAACGGCCGGCGAGCTCGATTTTCTCCTCCCCGGAGGCATCGTCGGCCGCGAACGAGGCCATCGGCGAGCACATGCAGAGGCCGCACAGGGCGATGCCGGTCTTGGCGGTGGTGGACACGAACTCGCGACGATCGAAGCTGGTGATTTTCATGAAGGGTGCTCCTTTTCGCACGACCGATCTCTGAGTTGAACGTCGCGCGTTCGGGATGGTTTCACCGCACCCTCATGAATATTGTTGTGGGCCGCCCGGAGGGTAGGGAAACCGAGCCGGTGGGTGCGAATCCCGCCCCGGCCGGTCGTATCCGACACCTTCCCGGCGCCGGCCCCCGCGCACGCGGACCGGCTTCGGTCAACCGACGATGAGGCGGCGCTCTTTCAGCACATCCCTGGCGGTCGCTTCGGGCTGGAGGCGGATTCGCAGCTTGCCGCTCTTCCACCCGCCCAGCTCGACGAAGGTCGACTGACCGGGTTCGCAGCCGAGCTCAAAGACCTGAATGTCCGCCTCATCGCACGGCGGCCCGAACGACGCCCGGATCCGTTGCCGTCCGGGTGCGGCGGTCAACCGGCTGAAGGTGCCCTCGGGGAGGTAGCGCCAGGGGATCCCGTCGGCGGCGACCATGATCATCGACGACTCGCCCCGCTTGGAGGCGTTGAGCAGGTAGATCGCGCACTCC
>JAHECW010000061.1 GCA_024641545.1 Acidobacteriota bacterium | reverse complement strand
GAAATATTCATGCATCCCAGAATGCGATGCCTCTGCGATGGTCCCCGCGTCCTCTGCGGTTCAAACTGCGATGTCTTCGCGACTGCTTCGCGGCCTTTGCGTCTTGGCGGTTCAACTCCGCACTACGCCTCCGCGACCGCCGCGACCTCGTCGAAGCGCTGCAGCACGGTCGGTTTGAAGCGCTGCTTCTCGAACCCGAGCTTCTCGTACGGGATGCCCTGGGCGAGGGCGAGCAGCTGGAAGTAATAGACCGCCGGCGTGTGATAGTCCTCGTCGAAGAGCTTGGCGATCTTCATCTGGCCGTGGTCGAACTGGCCGAAGCAGGTCGGGCAGATCATCCCCAGGACATCGGCCTTCTCGTCGTGCACGCTGCCCAGCAGGTCGTGCATCATGTTGTTGGGAATGTCCTCGTTCTGACACGCCTTGCCGCAGCACAGGTACCAGTTGCGGTGGCGCACCGGCTCGGCGCCGAGGGCGCGGATGAGGTTTTCCAGAACGCTCGGGTCGTCGGGGTTGTCGACGTTCATGATCCGCGACGGCTTGAGCAGGTGGCAGCCGTAGTGGATCGCGACCTTGAGGTCCCTCAGAGGGTGGGTCACCGATGCCCTGATCGCTTCGTATCCTGCTTCGTCGCGGACCACGGTGGCGATGTGACGCACCTTGCTCGTTCCCTTGTACGTCCGGCCGATCTTCGCCAACCGCTGGTTGACCTGTTCCTTGAGCTCGGGCTCGTCGGCGAGCAGGTGATAGGTCTCCGACAGGGTGGCGGTGCAGCCCGAGCAGTTGGTGACGACGTCGACGCCGAGATCCTCGGCGAGACAGAGGTTGCGCGCCGCCACCGCCAGCCACGAGAGCTTGTCCTTGGACTTGAAGTAAATGGGATCGGGGCAGCACGACGCACCCTCGAGATCGACGAGCTCGATGTCGAGCTTTGGCAGGGTGGCGCGGATGGCGAACTCCATGGCCGGGTGGCGCGCCGGGATGAGGCATCCGGGGAAGAAGGCGAAGCGTTTCACGTGACCTCTCCTTCCGGCGTCGAATCGAGCAAGGCCTGGATCTCGTCCATCGGCACATCACCCAGGGGCTTCAACCCGAACTTGGCCCGTTGCTTGTCGATGGCAGGGCTGTAGGGCACGGTCCGGCCGGTGGTTTCGAAGGTGGTGATCACTTTGTTCACCGCGTCGGGCGCGCCGCCCCGGGCCGCGAGCATGTTCTTCAGCGAGATGATGATCTCGACCGGTTTGACCTGCTGCGGGCAGCGCTCGTGGCAGGCGTAGCAATTGGTGCACTCCCAGATCACCGACTCCGAGCCGAGCAGCTCGTCCTCGAGCCCGTAGAGCACCTTGAGCATGATCTCGCGCGGGTTGAAGTCCTCTGAATAGGTCGCCGCCGGGCAGTCGCCGACGCAGGCGCCGCACTGATAGCAGAAGTTCGCGAGGTCGCCCTCGACGGTCTCCGCCAGGAGCCGCTTGAAGGCGAAATCCACCTTGACGATGTCGTTGTCCTCGTTCTTCGAGGTCATTCGAGCACCTCCCGCCGCAACCACCAAGACTCAAAGACTCCAAGAGAACACAAAGAGACTTTTTTTGTGACATCCTTCGTGTCTTCGTGTCTTCGTGGTTGTGACGACGTGGTCATTTCTTTGTTCCCTTGAGATGCCGGATGGAGTTGGAGCGGCACTTGGGGCAGGAGCGCTCGACGTCCTCGCCCTGGACCACCTTCTCTTGATACTCGTGGCCGCACATCATGCAACGGAATGGGGCCATGGTTGTGGTTGCCATTCTCTATCTCCTCCATTCCTTCAATTCTCGATCGTCATTTTTCCAGAGGAAAAATCCCGACCGAGAATCGAAAATGACGAGTGTTTGGATCACGCCGTAGCCTCCGTCACCGCCGCCGGTTCCTTCTTGGCTGGGCGCGCCTTCTTCTTCTTTGGTTTGAGGGCTTCTCTGGCGTGGGCGATCTCGTCCGGGGTCACGAGCTTCCGCTTGTCCTCCATCTGCTGCATCACCTTGGCGAACTTCTGCCCCTCGGCGGCGCTGATCCACTCGAGCTGGAGCCGCTCGGGGCGGACCCCGGCCTTCTCCAGTTTGTCCCACAGCTTCTGCACCCGCTTGACGGTCTGGCGGTTGGCGTCGATATAGTGGCAGTCGGCGTAGTGGCAACCCGAAACCAGGACCACGGGCGCGCCGCAGCGGAAGGCCTCGAGGACCATCTCCTCCGAGACCCGCGCCGAGCACATGGTGCGGACGACCCGGTTGGTCGACGGGTACCTGATCCGCGAGATCCCGGCCATGTCGCCGCCGGCGTAGGAGCACCAGTTGCAGGCGAAGACGAAGACCTTCTCCTCGGGTTGCTCGGCGAGGATGGCCCGCACCTGGCCTAGGAGCTGGTCGTCGGTGAAGTGGCGCATGGTGATGGCGCCGAAGGTGCAGGTGGCGCCGCAGGCGCCGCAGCCGGCGCAGGCGGCCTCGATGACGGTGGCGACCTCCTTCTTGTGCCAGGTGATGGCGCCGTAGGGACAGACCGACGCGCACAGCCCGCACATGGAGCAGGCTTCGGGGTCGATGACGCTGGTGATGGCCTCGATCTTGATCTCACCGGCGTTGAGCAGCGCGCCGGCGCGCGACGACGCCGCTCCGGCCTGGCAGACCGAGTCCTTGATGTCTTTGGGCGACTCGCAGAAACCGGCGAAGTAGACCCCGCGGGTCGGTGCGTCGACCGGCTTGAGCTTGGGGTGGGTCTCCATGAAGAAACCGTCGGAGGTCTTCGACAGGGTCAGCAGCCCGGCGATCTTGTCGCGGTCCTTGGCCGGGACCACCCCCACCGAGAGCACCACCATGTCGAGCTCGTGGCGCTCGAGTCTTCCCGACGTGGTGTTCTCCACCGTCACGATCAGCGCGCCGGTCTCGGGGTCCTCCTCGATGTCGCCGGGCAGCCCGCGGATGTACCGCGTTCCCGCCTCCTTGGAGCGTTGGAACATGTCCTCGAAGCCCTTGCCGAAGGCGCGGATGTCCTGGTAGAAGACGAAATTCTCGGTGTCGGGGTAGTGGTCGGCCAGCAGCAGGGTGTCCTTGATCGTGTTCATGCAGCAGATGTTGGAGCAGTAGGGCCGGCCGATCTTCGGGTTGCGCGAACCGACGCACTGGATGAAGCCGATCCGCTTGGGCCGCTGCTGGTCCGACGGCCGTACGAAGTGGCCCATGGTGGGGCCGCCGGCGCAGATCAGCCGCTCGAACTCCATCGAGGTGATGACGTCGTCGAAGCGGGTGTAGCCGTACTCGTCCATTTCGGTGGGGTCGTAGACATCGAGACCGATGGCGACGATGATGGCGCCCACCTCGCGGGTGACGAGTTCATCTGCATCGTCGAAATCGATGGCCTGCTTCTCGCAGACATCGGCGCACTTGCCGCAGGCGATGGGGTTGTTGCCGAGGCAGGTGTCCATGTCGAGGATGTAGGAGCACGGCACCGCCTGCGGGAAGGGGATGTAGACGGCCTTGCGCGAGGACAAGCCCATCTGGTACTCGTCCGGCGCGGTCACGGGACAGACGTTCGCGCAGTCGCCGCACGAGTTGCAGAGATGGAGATCTACATAGCGCGCCTTCCTGCGGATGGTCACCGTGAAGTTGCCGATGTAGCCGGAAACGTCTTCGACTTCGGAGTAGGTCAGGAGCTCGATGTTTGGATGCCGACCGGCATCGATGGCCTTAGGGCCGAGAATTCATATCGAGCAGTCCATCGTGGGATAGGTCTTGTCGAGCTGCGCCATGATCCCGCCGATGGACGCCTGTTTCTCCACCAGGGTGACCTGGTGGCCCTGCTCAGCGAGCTCGAGGGCGGCCTCGATTCCCGCGACCCCGCCGCCGATGACCAGCGCCCGCCGGGTGACCGGCACCGCCATCTCCACCTGTTCCTCGAGGAAACGGGCGCGGCCCACCGCGCTGGCCACCAGGTCCTTGGCCTTGGCGGTGGCCCCGTCCCAGTCCCCGGGGTGGACCCACGAGCAGTGCTCGCGCAGGTTGGCCATCTCCATGAGGTATGGGTTGAGCCCCGCCTCGAGCACACACTGGCGGAAGGTGGGCTCGTGCTGCCGCGGCGTGCACGAGGCGACCACCACCCGGTTGAGCCGGTGCTCACGGACCGCGTGCTTGATCTCGTTCTGGCCGGGGTCGGCGCAGGTGTATTTGTTGCGAACCACGCAGACGACGTCGTCGAGGGTTTCGGCGTACTCGCACACCGCGCCGCAGTCCACGGCGCCGGCGATGTTGAGCCCGCAGTCACAGACGAAGACCCCGATCCGGAGTTCACTGTCCTTGTCGAGAGTGGCCATCACAGCTCTCCCTTGCACATGTTCAAACGAGAGCCGACGCGACCACCTCGGCCACGTCGCGCATCTCGATTGCGATTTCCTTGCCGATGTTCGGGTCCTTCATGGCGCAGGCCAGATGGACCTGGCACTTGGGACAGGCGGTGACGAGGACCTCGGCGCCGGTGGCCCGGGCCTCGCGCAGCCGCTCGACCTGGATCTTCTTGGCGAAGCGGTCGCAGTTCGACCAGGTGCCGCCGGCGCAGCAGGCGCCTCGCCGGCCGCTGCGCCGCATCTCCTCGAGCTCGACGCCGGGCACCGCCGCGAGCACCTCGCGCGGCGCGTGGGTGACCCCGAGGTGGCGGCCGAGCCGACAGGGATCCTGGTAGGTGATCTTCGACGTCCTCGAGTTTTTGAAATCGAGATCGTCGCGGCGCTCGAGCAGATACTCGGTCAGGTGCTGCACCCTGATCTTCAACCCGTCGAGAAACGGCTGGTAGTCGAGCAGCCAGGTCCGGGCGCACTCGGCGCAGGGTGTGACCACGAGCTCGGCGCCGCTTCGCTTGACCAGCTCCACGTTGTGCCGGGCGAGCGCCTCGAAGCTCGCACGGTCGCCGTTCCACAGCAGATCGTGACCGCAGCAGCGCTCGTCGGGCGAGACCACCGGGGTCACCCCGAGGTGGTTGAGCAGTTTCACCGCCGCGCGGGTGCCCGCGACCGTGGCGAGCCCGAACTCGGGGAAGAAGGCGTCGTAGTAGACCGTGCACCCGGTCCAGAGAAAGACCTCGCCCTCCGCGGGCGCGGTTTCGAGCCCGTCGTCGAGCCAGGTCAGCCGGTTCTGTTGCGCCCCCCCCTTGGCCATCATCCGCATCACCGACTGGAGCGCCCCACCGTGCGGACACTCGGGCTGAATGCTGGCATCGAAAGCGCGCTCGCGGAGCTTCTGGACGAGCTGGATGTACCCGACCTCGGCCGGGCAGCGCGAGTCGCAGAGACTGCAGGTGAGACAGGCGAAGAGGCTGGGGTCGCGATCGACCTCGCCCTCGTGGCCGAGATTTGCGGCGAGCACGTGGCGGCGCGGCGAGTAATCCGCGCCGGCCCGGGTGATCGGGCAGGTGGCGGTGCACTTGCCGCAGTCGTAGCAGGCCCACGCATTCGTATCCTTGACCAATTGCTGCATTAGTGACCACCTCCCCCCGCGTCCGAGTCCGAGTCCGCGTCCGAATGCTGGCACCCCCCACCCTCCGGCGCCTCGATCTCCGCGATCGCATCCTCCGCCGCAAACGGGCTCGGCCCGAGCGCCCGCACCTGATCGGTGAACTCGTTGATGACCTCGGCGAACCGTCCTCCCTCAGCGGCCGAGATCCACTCGAGCCTGAGGCGACCCTCTTCGATACCGAGGAGTTTCACGACGTTCATGGTCTTGGCGAACTGCTCGACCGCGCGCTCGTTGCCGAAAATGTAGTGGCAGTCGCCGAAGTGGCAGCCCGAGACGAGCACCCCGTCGGCGCCCTTTTCGAAGGCACGGAAGACGAAGGCGGGCTGGATCCGCCCCGAGCACATGACCCGGATCATCCGGAAGTGGGGCTGGTGCTGGATCCGCGACACTCCCGCCGTGTCGGCCCCCGCATACGAGCACCAGTTGCACGCGAAGACCACGATCCGCGGGTCGAAGACAGTGGGCGAGGTAGCGGCGTTCTTGGCCGACGGTGAAACCTGCTGCGTCATTGAGGGGCTCCGTTCTGTGGAGCATTGGTCGTTCGATCGTCACAACCACAAAAACACAAAGGCACAAAGAGAAACACAAAAAGACTCTTGGTGACATCTTCGTGTCTTCGTGTCTTCGTGGTTGCGACGGTGCGACTCATGGCCGGGCCTCGTCGAAGAAGGCGTCGATCTGGGCGAGAACCTGGCGGTCGGTGAAGTGGCGGGCGGCGATGGCGCCCGACGGGCACCAACTGGCGCAGGTACCGCAGCCCTTGCACAGCGACGCGTTGATCTCGGCCGCGAAGACACCGGGAGCGGTCTCGGACAGGGCCGGCGCGTGGAACTGGCAGATCTCGACGCAGTCGCCGCAGCCGCGGCAGATCTCGGGATCGACCACCGCCACCGCCGGGTCGAGCCGGACCTGGTCGTGGGCGAGAAAGACCGCCGCCTTGGCGGCCGCAGCCGACGCCTGGGCCACCGAGTCGACGATGTCCTTTGGGCCCTGGACGGTGCCGGCGAGGAGCACCCCTTCCACCGCGGTTTCGACCGGGGCGAGCTCCGGGTGGCGCTCGAGGAAGAAGCCGTCGAGCCCGACCGAGGCCTTGAGCATCTCGTGGAAGTGATCGGTCTCGGGTTGGCGCGGCCGCATTCCCACCGAGAGTACGACGAGATCCGCCGGGACCTCGAGCCGCCGGTCGAGGAGCTCGTCGTAGCAGCGAACCGCTTCGGCGCGACCGTTGCCGACGATTTCGGGGGTGTGGCCGGGAGGCACGCGGACAAAGAGCACCCCGCGGCCGCGGGCCTCGCGGTACATCTCCTCGGCGCCGGTGGAGATGGTGCGGATGTCGCGGTAGAAAACCGTGGTGTCGATGCCGCGCCTGTTGAGCTCCATCGCCTGCTTGATGGCCGTCGGACAGCAGTAGCGCGAGCAGCCGGTGAAACCCTTCGGCTCGCGCGAGCCGACGCAGAGCACGAAGGCCGCCGACTTCGGCGCCTCCGCGCCGAGTCCCAGATCGTCGCCGTTGACGAAGCGCCGTTCGAGATCGGCGGAGGTCACCACGTTGGGCAGCTCGCCGAAGCGGAAGGCGGCTCCCGGGTCGTGCAGATCGGCGCCGACGGCGAGGATCACCGCACCCACCGGCAGCACCTCGTCGACGGCCCCCTTGAGGGTTGCCTCGAAGCTGCCGACGAAGCCGGTGATGTTCTCGACCTCGGTCTCGAGCAGGATCCTGGCGCCGCTTGCATCGAGGCGTCGGAGTTTGTCCGCGAGGACCTCGCTCGCCGGACGCATCGTGGGATAGAGCAGCATGAGATTGGGCTCGGCGAGCCGACCGCCGAGACGGTTGCTCTTCTCCACCAGGGTCACCGGGAAGCCCTGGACCGCGAGATCGGTGGCCGCCTGGATCCCGGCGATGCCGCCGCCGATCACCAGCGCTGACCGGGTCATCGCCGCCGCGCCCTCCTGCAATGGCTCGAGGTGGCGGGCGCGGGCCACGCCCATCCGGATGAGCGCCCGAGCCTTGTTCTGGGCCGCTTCCGGGGTGCCGGCGTGGACCCACGAGCACTGGTCGCGGATGTTGACCATCTCGAGCAGGAAGGGGTTGAAGCCGATCCGGGCCAGGGTCTCGCGGAAGACCGGCTCATGGGTCCGCGGGGTGCAGGCCGCGACCACGATCCGGTTGAGCCGGTGCTCCTTGATGGTCTCCATGAGCTCGTCCTGACCGGTCGAGGAGCAGGCGAAGAGATCGGTCGAGGTCACGACCACGTCCGTCAGCTCGGCGGCGTCGGCCGCGAGCTGCTCGACATCGAGCACCCCGGCGATGTTGACCCCGCAGTGGCAGACCATCACTCCGACCCGCGGCGGACCCGAAAGATCCATCGGCTCGACGGGTTCGGCCTTCTCCTCGTGGCGGTGGCCGGTGAGATAGAGCTGGGCGCGCGAAGCGGTCGCCGAGGCCTGGGCGACGCAGTCCGGGATGACCTGGGGACCGACCGCGCTGCCGCAGACGAAGACCCCCTCGCGGCTGGTCTCCACCGCCGAGACCGCCGGGTCGCGGCGGGCGATGAAACCGTGCGCGTCGGTCTCGATGCCGAAGATCTCGGCGAGTTCCACCGCCCCTTCGTTGGGCGCCGCCGCCACCGAGAGCACGACGAGATCGGCGGGGATCCGCCGCTGCTCGTGTCCCCGGGTGTCCTCGACAAAGACCTGGAGGGTGTCGTCGGCCGGGTCGTGCCAGACCTTGGCCGGCCGGCCGCGGACGTACTCGGCCGACGCCGCCTCCTTCGACCGGGTGACGAAATCGTCGAAGCCCTTGCCGAAGGCGCGCAGATCGGTGTAGAGGATGGTGATCTCCTCGACCACCGGGTCGTGCTGCCGGATGAGCATCGAGTCCTTGACAGCGTTCATACAGCAGAAGCGGCTGCAGTAGGGCCGGCCGCCCTCGCCGCGGGCGCCGACGCACTGGATGAAGACGATGCGCTTCGGGGTCTCGAGATCCGACGGGCGCACCACGTGGCCGCCGGTGACCCCCGAGGCATTGAGCATGCGTTCGAGCTCGAGGCTCGTGACGACGTTGGGCAGCCGGCCGTAGCCGTAGGCGCCGAGCACCCGCGCGTCGAACTCCTGAAATCCCACCGCAACCAGGATGGAACCGACATCGAGGGAGATCTCCTCGGGCATCTGGTCGAAGTCGATGGCGTCGACATCGCAGGCGTCACTGCAGTGGCCGCAGACCAGGATGTTGGGGGGATAGTTCGGGTCGATCTTTCGCTTGAACTTGGCCATCTTGTCGAGCCGGCGTTTCTGGCGCTCGTCGAGGTGGGGCATGAAGTTGAGGCAGGCGTCGGAGTCGATGACATAGGTCGCGGGAACCGACTGCGGGAAGGGGCGGTAGATCGCCTTGCGCGCCTTCAGCCCCATGTCGAACTCGTTGCCGCCGACCTGCGGGCAGTGATCGACGCAGAGGCCGCAGGCGACGCAGTCGTCGCCGACATAGCGCGGGTTCTTGCGCACCGTGACGGTGAAGTCGCCCGGTCCGCCCTCGCACCCGGTGATCTCTGCGTTGGTGATGACCTCGATGAGCGGATGCCGACCGGCATCCATGGCCTTAGGCCCGAGGATTCATATGGCGCAGTCCATGGTGGGAAAGGTCTTGTCGAGCTGGGCCATCCGGCCCCCCAACGACGGCGACTTCTCCACGATGGTCACCGGGATCCGGGCGTTGGCGAGATCGAGCGCGGCCTGGATCCCGGCGATGCCCCCGCCGACCACCAGAGCCCGCAACTTCTTGCCGCCGCCGGTCCCTTCGATGTCGATCAACTCGTCCATCTGTTTGGCCTTTTCCTTTGTCCGTCATTCATAATTCATAATTCTTTAGCCTTCTTCGTTCATGTCGAAACGAGAGCCTCCTCGGCCTCTTTCTCCGCTCCGGCGGTGTTTCCGTACTCCTCTTCAAATGCGTCCCAACCGGCGTCGAAGGCGCGCAGATTGAGCTCCTGGGTGCCGTCGGGGACCGACTTGGCGACCGCCTCCCGCATGGCCTCCTGGGGTACGAGCTTGGTCACCGCCGCGAAAAATCCGAGCATGACGATGTTCTGGACGATGGCGCGGCCGAGACCCTCGGCGATCCGGGTCGAGGCCACCCCGAATGACGGCTGGCCGTCCTTGATCTTCGGCCGAACCAGGTCCTTCTCGTAGATCAGGGTGCCGTCGTTCTTGAGCTCGTCGCGGTACTTGTCGTAGCCCTCGGCCGACATCACGATAAAGACATCGGGCCGGCCGATATACGGGTAGAGCACCTCGGTGTCGGAGATCGCGACCGTCGTCGAGCACGCCGAACCGCGCGCCTCGGGGCCGAAGCTCTGGATCATGGTGGCGTGCTTGCCGGCGTGGACCGCGCAGGCGCGGCCGATGATGTGGCCCGAGAGCACGACGCCCTGGCCGCCGAAGCCGGTGATGCGGATCTCGACGCGATTGGCGTCAGTCATGGAGCCACCCCCCCTCAGCCGGCATCGGTACGTAGCGGTCGCCGAGCACCTTCCCGTAGTGGGCGTTCATCATCTCGAGGAAGGTCGGCTTTTCTTCATCGACGAAATTGCCGCAGATGATGGTGTCCTGGAAACCGATATCCACCTCGCGGGTGTCGATGCCGTGTTTGATGGTCGCGTTGTCGTGGTAGAAGCGCATGAGCTCGAGCCCGCCTCCGAGCCTGTTGAGCCGCGAATAGAGCGTCGAGCACGGCGCGATGACCTCGATGAACCGGAAGCCCTTGCGTCTGAGCGCCACTCGCATGCACTTGGTGAGCCTGCGGATATGCAGGCACGTCCATCTCGACACGTAGCTCGCGCCGCAGCTCGCCGCGAGATGGGGAAGGTTGAAGGGTCGCTCGAAATTGCCGAACGGCATGGTCGACGATTTGGCCGAGATCGGGGTGGTGGGCGCGTTCTGGCCGCCGGTCATCCCATAGATGAAGTTGTTGACCAGGATGACGAGGATGTCCATGTTGCGCCGAGCCGCGTGGATGAAGTGGTTGCCGCCGATCCCCGACAGGTCGCCGTCGCCGGAGAAGACCACCGACTCGAGCTCCGGGCGGGCGAGCTTGAGCCCGGTGGCGAAGGGGATCGCCCGCCCGTGGGTGGTGTGGAAGGCGTCGAGCTTCATGTAGCCGGCAACCCGGCCGGTGCAGCCGATGCCGGAGGTGATGGCCACCTTGTCGAGATCGACATCGGCCTCCTCGAGCGCGGTGGCAAAACACTTGACCACGGTGCCGATACCGCAGGTCGGGCACCAGATGTGCGGCATCCGATCCATCCGAAGGTAGGGCGCAATGGGGTGGTCGTTGGGGTTCGGAGGGTGTGCTGTCGCGCTCATCGGGCTGCCTCCACGATCGCGTCGCAGATGACCCGGGGATCGTGCACCCCGCCGCCGGCGTGCGGCACGAGCACCGCCTTTGCCTGCCCGGCGGCACAGCGCTCGACCTCGAGCACCATCTGACCCAGGTTGATCTCGGGAACCACGAATGCCTTGACCGCCGCGGCGAGCTCGCGGATCCGTTTCTCGGGAAACGGCCAGACCACGACCAGCCGCAGGAAACCGACCTTGACTCCCTGCTTGCGGGCGAGATCGATGCCCATCCGCGCCACCCGGGCGGTGATGCCGTAGGCCACCACCACGACCTCGGCGCCATCGACGTCCTCCTCCTCGATGCGCACGATGTCGTCGACGTTGAGCAGGATCTTGTCCATGATTCGCCTGACGTTGATCTGCTGCCGTTCGGCCGACATCTCCGGATAGCCGCGGTCGTCGTGGGTCAGCCCGGTGGTGTGGAAACGGTAGCCGTCACCGGCCCGCACCATCTCGGGCACCCCGCGCCCGTTGACTGCGTAGGGCTGGTAGTCCGCCGGCGTCTTCTTCGAGAGCGCTCGAGGAACGACGTCGATCTCGTCGGCGTCGGGAATCACGACCTTCTCGGTCATGTGCCCGACGCACTCGTCCATCATGAACATCACCGGTACCCGGTAGGTCTCGGCCAGGTTGAAGGCGTCGATGGTGAGATCGAAGGCCTCCTGCGGTGATTGCGGCGACATTGCGATGACCTTGTAGTCGCCGTGCGAGCCCCACCGGGCCTGCATCATGTCCGCCTGGCCGACCATGGTCGGAAGCCCGGTCGAGGGCCCGCCGCGCTGGACGTTGACCACGACGCAGGGGGTCTCCATCATCGCCGCGAGCCCGATGTTTTCCATCATCAGGGAAAAGCCCGGGCCCGAGGTCACGGTCATGGACTTGGTCCCGGTCCAGGCGGCGCCGGCCACCGCGGCCATGGAGGCGAGCTCGTCCTCCATCTGGATGAAGGTCCCGCCCATGAACGGAAAGCGTCTCGAGATCCTCTCCACAACCTCGGTTGACGGGGTGATGGGATACCCGGCCACGAAGCGGCAGCCGGCCGCCATGGCCCCCTCACCGCAGGCGTAATCGCCGTCGAGGTAGTGGACACCGGTGAGCACACCCTTTGGATCGGTTTTCAATTGAGTGCCTCCTCTTCGGCGAATTTGTCTTCCTCGGCGGCGATGCTGATGACCGCCTCGACCGCCACGGGATCGCCCGCCGGGACGCAGAAGATGGCGAAGTCGGGGCAGATCATCTCGCAGAGATTGCAGTTGACGCACTCGCCGTCGACCACGACCTCCGGCGGGTGGTAGCCCTTGACATTGAAGGCCTCGGACATCGCGAGGACGTCCTTGGGGCAGTACTCGACGCAGAATGCGCAGCCCTTGCACCGATCGGCGATGATCACGACCTCGCCGCGCGGCACCGTCACCTGATCGAAGTCGAGCGGCTTTCGCCAATATCGCATCAGTTGTTCCTCCACGTTCCTCCCGCGTCCGCGTCCGCGTCCGCGTCCGTTCCCGATCTCATGCCTCCGCCCCCCGCCGCGGTTTGAGCGCACACTCGCCGTGGAGCCGTTCGACCACGCAGTCGGGGCGGTAGTAGCCCGCACAGCGCAGGCAGGGCACCTCAGCCACGGTCGTGCGCTGGAGCATGCCGAGACAGACCTCCCGAAGCAGATCGCAGACCACCTCGGTCCGCTCCTCGCCGAGGTCCGCGATCACCGGCGCCAGATGCGACGCCTTGAGCCGCTCGAAGTCGTCGACCAGTCGTCGCCCTTCCGGGCTGACCGACAGAAGGGTGGCGCGCCGGTCCTCGGTCGAGGTTTCGCGAACCACCAGCCCGAACTCCTCGAGCCGGTCGAGGTTCTTGCTGCTCGCCGCCGGCGAAACCCCGAGACACCGGGCCAACTCGCAGACCTGCAGCTCCGAGTTGCCGGCGATGAGCTTGAGAAAGCAGAACTGGGATCGGCTCAGACTGTAGGGACTGAGCTGCTCGAGAAAGGACGATTCGAGAAACTCGCGAAGCAGCGAGCTCAGGATATGGCCGTAGCGCAGGAACCGGTAGAACCCCGCGCCGGGCGGCGGCGGGTCGGCGACGAGGTTGGTCTGAGCGGAGCGACCATCGCGGGCCGGCATGACTCACCAGCTTTCTCTTCACCCTGTCAAAATTTCACCTGGTTGACTATTTATGTCGTAAAATAAAATTGTCAAGTGTCTGAAAGAAAACGAGATAGAGACTGATACGCAGCTTCCATGTGAAAGAAGACACGACGCTTGCTCAGATTGACAAACGACGATTTCGGCGGCAGGAAAGGCGCTTGAGAAACTTCCCAAAAAGTTGTCGCAAAGGCCGTCACAATTGAAGGCCTTTCGAACGGTATCTGACCCGGCGGCGGCGTCTCACCGACGGAAACGAATCCGAAGCCGGGCCGAATCGTGCACTGGCGCACGCGGGGCCGCCTGCTTTCCACCCGGCTTCCGCTGCCGGCCGTGCGGGCCCGTCCACTTCCGGGTCCGCGGCCGCATCTGCGCCTGATTCCGCGTCACGTCGGACGCGGGCACAGACTCGGTCGCGTGGTTGCGGCCGCCTTCACGCGCCTCTCGTCCGCCCGCAGGAGAAGAAAAAACCGGGAGGCACGAGCCTCCCGGTCATGTTCGTTGTCTCGAGGTTCAGCTAGAACTTGGGGTAGAACCTGCTCAGCATTTCTTTGGTGGTCGGCACCCCGTTGCCCGCCATGGCGCGCTCCTTGATGTTCTCCAGTTGATCGGTCAGCGACGGCGCCTCGACCTCGTAGAGGATCCCGGTGGTGATCTTGTCCTTCTCGCGGGTGTAGTCGACCGCGTTGGCACGGCGGGAGGGGTCATAGCCCTCGGGAAGATGAGCGACCTTGGCCTTCATCTCCTTGAACTGGTCGTCGCCGCGCCAGGTCACGCACGGCGACATGACGTTGAGGAACGAAAAGCCGTTGTGGACGAGACCGGCGGCGATCATCTCGGTGAGGTCCTTCATGTCGCCGGAGAACCCGCGAGCTACCCAGGTCGCCCCGGTCGAGATCGCGAGCTCACAGGGATCGACGCTGGGCTCGGGATTGCCCCAGAAGGTCGACTTGGTCTTGTCGCCGGTCGGCGTCGTCGGCGCCACCTGGCCCTTGGTCAGACCGTAGATCTCGTTGTCCATCAGGATGTAGAGGATATCGAGATTGCGTCGGCACGAGTGAATCAGGTGATTGCCGCCGATGGCGAGGCCGTCGCCGTCGCCGCCGACCGCGATCACGGTGAGATCGGGCCGCGCCACCTTGACGCCGGTGGCCAGGGTCAGAGCCCGACCGTGGACGCCGTTGAACCCATAGGTCTTGACGTAGCCCGGCAACCGGGACGAGCAGCCGATGCCGGACAGAATCACGGTATTCGAAGGCTCGATCTGGAGCTGGGCCATCGCCCGATACAGGGCGTTGAGGACACCGAAGTCACCGCATCCGGGGCACCACACCGGCTTGAGGCCGGATTTGTAGGCACCGGGTTTCAATTCGACCTTGACTCCTGCCGCGCTCATACCAGCACCTCCCGCCGCATGGCGCTCATCTCGAGCACCTTCTGAATCTTGTCCTCGACCTCGCCGACGGTGAGGTTCTTGCCGCCCGAACGTTTGAAAACGTAGGTGTGGCCCTCGGGCAGGTCGAGGAAGGTCTGCAGGTACTTGTAGAACTGGGCCGAGTAGCTGAGCTCGACCACGATGACCTCGCGGACCGTCTTGATGTAATCCTGGAACTCGTGGTACGGGAACGGGTAGAGCAGCTGGGGCACGAAGGCCGAAACCCGTTCTCCGCGCCCGTTCGCCCTGAGCACCGCTTCCTTGACCGGACCCTTGGACGAACCCCAGCAGATGATGCCGACATCGGCCCGTTCGGTTCCGTAGTGCCGGTAGAAGCTGTACTTGTCGCGCACCAGACGGAGCTTGCGGTAGCGCTTGGCGTTCATCTTCTCGTGGGTCAGGAACATCGAGGTCGGCGATCCGTCCTCGGTGTGCTCGAGGCCGTTGGTCTGGTACTCGCCGCCCTTCATCCCGGGCCAGGACATCGGCGAGATCCCCGACTTGGTCTCCTTGTAACGCTTGTACTCGTGGAGATCGCCGGCCGATGGCACCTGGCGGCCCCTGACCTCGTGATCGAGGGTGAGCATGGACAGGGTCTCGCGCCGCTGGGCAATGAACTGATCGGAGAGGACGATGACCGGAACCTGCGCCTCTTCGGCGATGTTGAAGGCGGCCACCGTGGCGTGGAAGCAGTCCTCGACATCGGCAGGCGCCAGGACCACGCGCGGCGCGTCGCCATGGGAACCCCAAAGCGCCTGCCACAGATCCGACTGCTCGCTCTTGGTCGGCAGACCGGTCGACGGGCCGCCGCGCTGAACATCGATGATGACCGCCGGGATCTCGGCCATGGAGGCGAGACCGAGCATCTCGGTCATGAGCGCGAGCCCGGGTCCGGAAGTCGCCGTCATGGACTTGACGCCGGCGAAGGACCCGCCGATGACCGCGCCGATGGCGGACAGCTCGTCCTCGGTCTGGACGAGATAACCGCCGACCTTGGGCATGAGCTCCGACAACAGGTGAAGAACCTCGGACGACGGCGTGATGGGATAGCCGGCGAAGAACCGGCACCCGGCGTGGAGGGCCGCCACCGCGGAGAGCTCGTTGCCCGACATGAGCAGCATCGGCTCGCCCGGGGTGTACTGCATCCGCTTGCCGGCCGCCGCGTCGGCGATCTTCGCCGCATGGAGCTTGCCGGCTTCAAAACCCCTGAGGTTGGCCTCGAGGACCTCGGGCTTCTTCTTGGCGAACTTGCCCCTGATGGCCTTCTCGAGCGGCTCCTGCGGCAGCTTGAACAGCTCCGACAGGAGACCCAGGGTGACGATGTTCTTGGCGAGCTTGGTGCCCGCGCTTTCCTTGGCGAGCTCGATGAATGGCACCGGCACCCACCGGACGTCGCCGGTGTCCGGACCGAGGTCGATTCCCTCGCGCGGGCTGTCGTCGGCTTCTTCGTAGATTACGATGGCATCCGGCGCGGCCAGGATCTCGCCCCTGAACTGCGCGAAATCCGCCCAGTTGAAGACCACGAGCACCTGCACCAGATCCCCCTGGGCGAAGATGGGATCGGCGCTGATCCGAACGGTGCAGGACGATTCCCCGCCCCGGATCTGCGGTCCATAGGCTTCGACCTTCATCACGTGCAGCCCGACCGATGCACCGGTCTGCGCCAACATGTCTCCAGTGGTGATGACACCATCACCACCCGAACCGACGATTGCAAATGTGAGATCCCTTGTCGGCATCTTCGGCGTCCTCCTTACGGGCGTTCCAGGCCCTTGAAAGGGGATTGTGAACCCGTTCACACGAAATGTCCACCTGCGGCGAGAAATCCGTTGGGACAATTCCCCTATTGCGTGAGCGAGGTCGCAATCCAGGTGTCGGGGGCACGCGCGGCGGCCCTCTCGAGCATCGCTCTCGCCTCGGCTTCACGGCCGTCGCTGGAACTCAGGGCCGTTCCAAGAACCCACTCGGCGAGCGGCGCCCAGGCACAGGCCTCGAAGTCGACCCTGCATTCCATGGTGAGGTTGTTGAGCGCCCCGTCGGCGAGCTCCGCGGAAGTCTCCACATCGCCCGCTGCAAGCAACACCCGAGCCTCGAGAAGGCGCGCGAGATTCCGGGTCTCGCTGAGAGCCTGAAGCTCCGCAACCACCGCCAGCGCCGGCTCGGGTTCGAGGGTCGCTTCGAAACGGGCCCAGGCCTGAACCAGTTGAATCCAGAGATGAACCCAACCCGGATCGGCATCGACGAGCCGCGGATCGCTCCACCGACCCTGGAAGAAGAGCCAGGCGACATCGAGAAACGCGACCGCCTCGTTGTTCGAGGTCGCTGAGAGGTTGGCGGCAAACCGGCGGGTTTCATCGTAAGCCCGGCGATCCCCATGGACCGCCGCATCGAGGATCATCATGAAAATGAGATCGGTGTGGGCGCGGCCGCTGCTGCCGACGGCGATACTGTCGGCGACCCACCGGCGGCCTTCCGATCTCTCGCCCGCGATGAGCAGCTGCTCGCCGAGGCGAAGTCGAAGATCAGTCTCGTCGGGATGACGGTCGACGGCGTCCCGCAGCACCGAGATCGCGTTTTCCCGATGCGCCCCCGACGCCAGGGCGCGCGCCGCCACCAGATACGCCGCGACCTCGCTCGGGCGCTCGGCGAGGATCTCGGGGTGGTCGGCCCTGAGCCGCGCCATGGTGAACGGGGGATCGACCCGCGGTGACAACCGAAGCTTGGCTGCCGTCAGGGCGAGGTCATCCCAAAACGCCTCGCGTGACTCACCACCCGCTCCGAATGTCGGGGCGCCTTCCGGGTTGCCCCAGAGATCGAAACGGCGAGGCTCGCCATCCACCAGCAACTCGATCCGACCGTCCGTGACCCGCGGCGGGTCAATCACCTGGACCCCCGATCCGAGCGGTGTGTAGCTCACGCACCCCGAGGGGGACGAAGTTCTCGCCTGGGAGAAGGCGGCGATGTCCGGCGACGACAGGCGGCCACAAGATTCTCCAGTCGTCCTCGATCTCGCACCGAAAGTGATCAACACCCGTTGAAAACCCATGGGGTTGTTGATCGCGACAGCGACGATTTCGTCGGGCCCGTCGCCGTTGAGATCCGCGGCCGTCAGGTGCTGCGAATGGCCGGAGTTGGCAAAAAGAAGGACCGGTTTCTCGGTCGTGCTTCGAAAGCTGGTGACGCCGATCACCGCCGAGTACCAACGCGTACTGACCAGCCCCCATACGAGGTCGGCGCCTTCGCCGAGCATGCTGGCCGTCGTCATCTCGTGGAGGAACCAGGTGGGAGCGGCATCTTGGAAGGCGGCGGTCGCAAGCGTTGAAGAGTCGAAGGTCCGCAGCACCTCGCCGCGATTGGAGCGGAGCTCGAAGACCACCGGAAGATCCGGATCGGCGTTTCCGGCCGCCGGCGACCAGCCGACGGCCACCTCGAAGCCCGAGTCGCCGACGAAATTCTCCACCACCGCGACCGGTCGCTCCAGGGGTCGGCTCGCCGACCACAGTCGGGTGTTGTCCGCCGCCCTGGCGACCACGACGTCGCCTTCGATCTCCACCCGTTCGAGGCTTGGTTCGTCAGCGGTCCTCACCAGCCATGCTCCCACCGCGATGACGACCGCCGCTCCGGCGACGATCGCAGCCTTGCGGATCGCCCTCGACGACAGCCCGGCGCTCCGCCCGTTCAACGCCGCCAGCGCCTTGTGCGCTGATGCGTAACGGGCCTGCGGCTGTTTCTCGAGCAGCCGCTCGACAAACCGTGCGAGCCACCGCGGACACCCCGGCCGGAGGCCGCGCACCGGCGGCGGTTCACGGTGGAGATGACCGTCGGCCACCTGAAACGCCGAGTCTCCCTCGAAGGGCAGGCGCCCGGTGAGCAGCTGATACAGGGTCACGCCGAGGCTGTAGAGATCGCACGACGCGGTCGGCGCTTCGCCCCGAAGCTGCTCCGGCGCCATGAAACGCGGTGTGCCCACACCCTCGAGGGTGCGGGTCAGGTCCGACGAGCGGTCCAGGTGCCGCACCAGCCCGAGGTCGGAGAGCTTGACGGTCCCGTCCGCGGCGACCAGCAGATTCGACGGCTTGACATCGCGGTGGACGATCCGGTTTTCGTGGAGGTACCCGAGAACCTGGAGCGTTTGGCGTGCCCAACCGATCACTACCTCCACCGGCTGCGCGCCACCCGCGGCCACCCGATCGGCCAGGGTTCCGCCGGGGACGAACTCCATCACCGCCACCGGCCGGTCGCTGGTCTCGACCACGTCGAAGATCCGGATCAGATTCGGGTGGGAGAGCCGTCTCCCCTGCCGCACCTCCTCGAGCCACCGCGCCCGAGTTCGCTCGTCGGAGTCGGCCGGGAGGATCTTGAGCGCCACCCGCTGGCCCAGCGTGCGGTCCTCGGCGAGCCACACCGTCGCCTGACCGCCCGAACCGAGCAGCTCGAGCAGCCGCCAACGATCGGGGAGATCCACCGTCGCCGAGCTCGCGGCGTGCGCCGCCCCGGCGTCAACCGGTGCCGTTCGGTGATCCGAAGCACCCTCGTCCATGTACCGGGCACGCTAGCACGACAAACGGCAATTATTGAATCCCCAAGGCGCAAAGAACGCAAAGAATAGGATCACGGCAAGGCTCGGGCAGCAAGCCGCCCGAGCCTTGCCCTGAAACATCTGCTTTCCTTTGCATTCTTTGCGCCTTGGCGGTTCCCTCTGCGATGATGAATCGCTAGTTGAACCCGAGGCGATCCATCTTGAGCGCCAAGCCGTTGCGCGAAATGCCAAGCAACTTAGCGGCCTTGGATCGATTGCCCCTGGTCCGGGCCAGGGCTGCCGCGATCATTTTCCGCTCGAGACCGGCCGTCGCAGTGTCGAGGTTGAGATCGCCGGCATCGTCGAAGTCGTCGACCTGTTGCTGCGCCGTCGGGTAGAGGATCGCCGGCGACAGCATGGTCGAGTCGATGGCGTGGTTCTCGGGACAGAGATAGACCAGGCGCCGGACCTCGTGCTCGAGCTCGCGCACGTTTCCCGGCCACGGGGCGGTGGCGAGTGCGCTGAGCGCCTTGACGGTGATGCCTCGAACCGCCTTGCCGATCTCCTCGGAATAGAGCCGCATGAAGTGTTCGACAAAGCCCGGAATGTCATCACGCCGCGCTCGCAGTGGTGGCACCCGAACGGTGAACCCGGCGACCCGGTAATAGAGATCGCGCCGGAACCGATTGGCCGCGATCAATGCCTGCAGGTCGGTGTTGGTGGCGGTGATGATCCGCACATCGATGGGTTCCGGGGCGCGGGCGCCCAACGGATGGATCTCGAGTTGCTGGAGGGCGCGCAGCAGCTTGGCCTGGAGTTCCAGCGACATGTCGCCGATCTCGTCGAGGAAGAGGAAACCACCCCGGGCGAGCTGGAACTTGCCCTTGCGCGCCGTGACACCGGTGGCCACCCCGCTCTCGATCCCGAAGAGCTCCGCCTCGAGAAGATCCGACGGTATTGCCGCGCAGTTGACCGCGACAAAAGGACCCTCTCGGCGAACCGAGGAGGCGTAGAGCGTCTCGGCGACGTGCTCCTTACCGACACCCGTCTCGCCGGTGATCAAGACCGGGATGTCGCCGCGCAGCAGCTGCCGGAGCTGGCCGTAGACCTCGACCATGGCAGCGGACCTACCGACCACGTGGCGCGGCGAAAAGTACAGCTCCGGTGGTGCGGCGGCGCCGATTTCACCCTCGATGTGGACCGGTTCCGACTTCGAATGCAGGAGCATCCGGAGCACCGTTTCGAGCAACGGGCCGGCGGCCCTGCGGTGGGCGAAATCGCCGACCAGGACAAGACCCCACGGTGAGGTCGATGGCGTCGCGGCCGCCGCCCAGGTCAGTACTTCATCACCGTCGACTCGCCCGTTGATCATCACCGGCTCGGCATCGACTTCGGCGGCCGACGACGCAAACGCCTCCGCCACAAGATCGAGCCCGGCGCCCTCGAGAATCGTTCCGCACGCACACAGAACCACCGGGTCGCCACCGTTTCCCCACTCGACGAGACAGGCGCCCGAGGCGCCGAGCCCGGTGCGGAGAACACTCACGGCAGCGGTGAGATCCGGGTCGACGGCGCCGACGAGAAGTCCGGTCAGCCGATTGAGCAGCGCCACCCAGTTCGGCGGCTCGTCCTCGGCCCGGCGCGCGATGGCCCTGACCTCGGTGGTGCTGTCTTGGCGTTCGCTCCGCCGCCGATGTGGGTCGAGTTGGATGGCGACCCGGGCGTCATCCGGGTGAACCCTGACGACATACAGCACGACCGGCCCGAAGCCGATCCAGTCACCTTCGTCGACGGTCCTCTCGTCGATTTGCCGACCATTCACGAACGTCCCGTTCTTGCTGCCGAGATCGCGAACCGTGAGGGTCCCACCTGAAACCGCGAGCCGGGCCTGTCGCCGGGACACGCCGGCCGTTTCCAGCACAACGTCGCACGCTTCGGCCGCGCCGAGGAGGTGTTCGCCGTCGCTCAGGTCATAGGTCAGCCGGGTCCCCTCCACCTCCCCCGTCAAACGGAAGCAGTGGTGGATTCCCGCAACGTCTTGGTCGTTTGCCATCTCAGGGGTCGCCCTCCGACTCGGATGGTTGCAAGGACCACGCCAATGAAGCCTACAACAATCCGCGACCGTAACCGCCGTCCACCGGCAGGGCATGGCCGGTGATGCCCGACGCGGCTTCGGAACACAGGAACGCGACGGCGGCCGCAACCTCGGCGGGCTCCAGGAGCCGACCGATAGGCGCCATGGCGGCCCAACTGGTCATCAGCTCATCGGCGGTCGTGCCCATTGCCACGGCTTTGACCTCCGCAAGCTCGGCGAGCCGATCGGTGGCGGTGTAGCCGGGCAGCACGCTGTTGACCGTGACGCCGTTGCCGGCGACCTCGTCGGCGACGCTCTTGAGATAGCCGGTGAGTCCTGCGCGCAGGGTGTTGGAGAGCACCAGCATGGGCTGCGGCTCGCGCACGGCGATGGAGGTGATGGCCACCAATCGCCCCCAACCCGCGGTCCGCATGGGCGGCAGGCAGAGTTCGAGAAAGCGCTGCACCGGCAACAGCAGCAGCTCGCAGGCGGCCAGGAGGTCGCTCGAGGAAGCGTTGATCGCCTTCATGGCCGGCGGCCCGCCACCGTTGGTGACGATGATCTCGGGCTGACCGAAGAGGTCCCGGGTGGCGGTCACCACCCGCGCGGGTCCATCGGGCTCGCTGAGATCGACCGCGACGCCGGCAACCTCACCACCGGTGGCAGCGCGGAGGGTCTCGGCGGCGGCCGTGATGCGTTCCTCGGAACGCGACACGATGATGGTCCTCTTGCCTTGTTTCAGCAGCTCCTCAGCGACGGCGTAGCCGAGGCCGGCCGACGCGCCGCAGACGATGGCGATACGACCATTGGATTGGCTCACTTCGTACTCCCAATCCAAAATGATGAATGATGAATGATGAATGATGAATGCACGGCCGCAACCTTTCTCCGAGGCGAGACAGTCTTCAACTCTTCCTCCTTCGTGCCTTCGTCGTCTTTGCCGCAGTGACGAGAATCGCAGTCAGTTCCTCAGCTTCGGCCACCAACGGCTCGAGAAGGTCAGCCTTGACGATACCCGTCTCCGACAACAGCTCCAACCAATATACGGTCTCTTCGATCTCCTGGAGAGCCCCCTCGGTTTTGCTGATCATTTCGGCGTCCGAGCAACTTCACTTTCCCTCGCGAATATGCGCCCCAACGGATGTCCCCGATCGCAACACTTGCTTCCCTATGACCCCGGCTACTGGTGTCTTCGGCAGAGCCCCGTATAGCCGGATGATCCGTAACGCGAACTCCTTCGTCCGCACCAACAGATCTTTCGGCGCCCCTGATTCAGCAGTCAACTGTTCTCACCCATTAAACCAAGAACAGCCGTCAAAAAAACGATAGACCCACCGACCCACTTTTCATCATTCATCATTCCGCATTCATCATTCATCATTTTGTGAAGGGGAAGCTCGGGTCGATATCCACCGGAATGGCGGCAAGGGTGTCGATGACCGTCACCATGGCCGGGTTGACGGCGCCGTAGTTCTCGACAAAGGCCAGCGCGGCGGCGTAGTCGCCCTCGGCCTGGATCATGAGCAGCTCATGCGCCAGATCGCGGAAAGAGCTCTCGAAGAGATCCGGCACCGGGCGGAACTTGCCATCCGGAGCGATCTCGACGGCGCCCTTTTCGAGAAGAAAATTGGTCTGGAGGACCATCCCCAGACCATGCGCCTCGGCGACGCCGAAGCGGGTGGTGCGGAAGATCCCGGCGGTGTAGGTCCAGGGAAGGCTCTCGAGGATCCCGGGCTCCATGACGCCCTTGCCGACCAGGGCATAGATGTCGTAGACGCCGAGAACATCGGCCTTGGCCTCCTCGAACGCCGAATAGAGATCCTTGAGCTCGAGCCGGACCTCGGTGGCGCGGCCGTCGACGGTGATCTGGCCGGGGCCGATGCCGTGCGACAGCTCGTGGTGGAGGGTGAACTGGAAGAACGCTTCGAAGGAAATCCGCTCGACCTCGTCGGCGGGCAAGACCGCATGGGCGATGGGCACCAGGATTCCCTCGTACTTGGCCTGCATCACGTTCTTCAGGAGCACCTTTTTGGAACCCTTGGCCTCGCGGACCCGTTCGTCGTTGGGCAGGTTGAAGGCGATGGTCTGGACCCCGGCGCGGGTGTCGCCGGTGGCCAGGAGCTCGTCAACTACGCGGATCGGCGACTCGGATCCGCGGTCGAAGTTCTTGTGTTCGTCGGGAATCGGCAGGTTCTTCTCGAGGAACGGCAGCTCGGACTTGAAGACCTCGAGCCGTTTCGAGTCCTCCGGCTGGGCGACGCAGAGAAAGCACTCGAAGGCCGCCTTGTAGCCGAAGAGCGAATCTTCGTAGGTTTCGTAGGGTCCGATGACCACCTCGATGGCGGAATCGAGATCCATCCACGCCATATCCGATTGGTAGTAGTCGTCGGTTGAGAAGGCATCGGCTCGCAGTTCGAGGAAGGTCCTCAGACTCTCGTTGTCGGTGGCCGCGGCGGCGGCGCGCATGGCCGCGGCGGCGCGGTCGAGCGATGCGGCGAAGGCCTCGCTGTAGGGAACCGCTATGAGAGCGTCGCCGTCCCGCCGGATCAGGGTGTGGAGCGAGGTGAACGCCTCGCGATCCTCGGGGTGGGCTTCGATCCAGGCGATGAACTCGGCCTCGGTGAGGTCCTCGGGATAGTAACCGGCCCCCGGCGGATGCGGCTGGCTGCCGATGAACGGCTTGTGGTGATCGAGCCGATCCCACGGCCCTTTCATGATGCGGTAATAATCGCGCGCCGGCGCGGCGTTCGGGCCCTCGAGCGCTTCGACTTTGGATGCGAACTCTGGATTTCCGGCCCACGCCTGGATGGTGAAGATCTCGTCGATGGCCTTGGCGGCGTCCGCCAGGTGCAGCAGCGCCTCGCAGTCCCCGTCGGACAGGTGCAGGGTCTCCGCGGTCAGGGCCCGGGGAACGAACTGGGCTCTGAGCTCGACGATGTCGTCGCGCACCACCAGCCCGGAGGTCTCTTCGGGCGCATCGGGAGTCGCCCCACAACCGGTCAAAATCATCGTCAGCATCACCACCGCCATTCCACACGTCTTCATACACGCCTCCAAGTTCAGCCGCTGAGGCTGAATATCAATCGGGTTTGCTCGCCCAAACGGCGAAATCCCGCGGGCCGTTGACGAGACCATCGAGTCGGCGGGCAAGTTGTCCGAGACCGGCCGCCACGGCCGCAATCTCGGGACCGTCGCCGGGTAGATCCTCCAGCGCAGCATCGGCGAAGAGCTGCTCGGCCGGAAATGGGTGCAGCAACTCGCGCCGATCGACCTTCAAACCACAGGACTTGAGATAGAGCTCGAGGGTTTCGGGCATGAGCGGCCGCCGGTGTGTCGGATCGATCCAGTACAGCGACGCGCCGACCCGGAGCGAGTGCGGGTTCGGGCTTTCAACGACGAGCAATCCACCCGGCCGCAGGATGCGCCGAATCTCGGTGAGAACGGCAAGCAGCGTCTCCGGCTCGAGGTGTTCGAAGAGATGCATTGCAGTCACCGCGCCGCGGCTCGCATCGGGCAGGGACTCGAGCACCGCGAGCACATCTCCCTGCAGGACGTCGAGGCCGCGCCGACGCGCCGAGTCGGCGACCGCGGCGTCGCCCTCGATTCCGGCGGCCTCGACCCCAGCCTCGCGCAAAAGGAGCAGCAACTCGCCGCGGCCGCAGCCGAGATCGAGGACCGGCGGCGCGCCGCGAAGCGCCTCGAGATAGTGATCGAGCCGGTGGCGAATCTCGGTCTCGGAGCCGCGGAACGCGTCGAGGAGGGCGGGTTGCACCCGGGCCAGCGACGACGCCAGCTTCGCCTCGTCGATGACGCGCGCGCCGGGGATCGGCAGCGGCTCATCCAGGAGCATGCGCTCGACGAGCGATCCGAGCTCGTCGATCTCGCCGGAAAGCCGTTCGAGGAGGGCGTCGGAACGTCCGACCACCGCCGGAACCACCCGGTCGCGAAGCCGGGCGGCCTCGGCATTGACCTCGGCAACGAAACTCTCGACGGCATCGAGGCGGATTTCGGCGCCGGAGAACCGTTTGTCACGAAGATCCGCGATCTCGGCCTGGGCTTGACGGAGGCCCTCTTCGAGGGCGTCAAGCCGGTGCTCGACAGCGTCGGTGCGGACCTGGACCCGTGCCAGGTCTTCGCCTTGCACCCTGATCCGGCGGCCCATACCCCAGGGAGTCAATTCAAAAAGGGCCTTCATCAGGCGATGAAGGCCCCCGTTTTGATGCTGGGCACTGCCGTCATTCGACGGTTCGGCGCTCGGTGCGACGCGGTCGTCGCCGCTCATGGACTACTCGGCCGCTGCCTCGGCTTCGGGCTCGGAGGCAACCTCCTCGACGGCGGGAGCCCCGGCGTTTTCGATGGCGTCGCCGCCACGCACGGGCTCCTCACCCGGCCGCGTCACGAAGACCGGGATGGTCACCTGGATGTCGCGGTGGATGTTGAGCTCGACCTCGAAGTTGCCGAGCTCCTTGATCGGGTGCTCGAGCATGATGCGGCGGCGGTCGAGGTCGAACCCTCTGTCCGCGAGCTTCTTCGCGATGTCGGCGACGCTCACCGAACCGAAGAGCGCATCCTTCTCACTGGCGCGGCGCTCGAACTTGAGCTCGGTGCCTGCCATCGCCTTGGCCAGAACCTCGGCGGAGCTGCGACGGCTCGTATCCATCTCTTCCCACTTGTGCTGTTCTTGCTCGAAGCGCCGCCGGTTGCCCGGCGTATCGGGATAGGCAAGACCCTTGGGGAGCAGATAGTTCCGGGCAAAGCCGGGCTTGACCACGACCGAGTCGCCTCGTTCTCCGACGTGCTCGATGAAGTCGTTCAAAATCACTTTCATGGGTTTCCTCCGTCATCACT
>JAHECW010000060.1 GCA_024641545.1 Acidobacteriota bacterium | reverse complement strand
CGGGAAGAGGACGTCCTCTTCGATCTCCCCGGCGCAGAGTGATCGCATGAAGCTGATTCCGGTATCGAGCATGGTGTCTCCCGGTTCTTTGTTGTCCGTCGGAGGGCGTTCCCAATTTGAGGCCGCGCCGCCGGGGTGTCAAGGACGGAGGGAAAACGGTTGCCGGGTCAGACGATTCAAAAGATCGGTTCCCCACAGCCTCACAGCCTCGACAACGAGGAACTCTCTCTTGACCCCCTGGAGAGGCACACGAACCGGGTCCGTGGGCCGAGAGACTCCTGCACCCTGCGCCAAGGGAGCTGTCACCCTGGGTTGCAGCCGGGCTACGGCGTCCCGTCGTCGGGTCGGTGCGCCGGAAAAACCCCGACCTCCCTGATCTGCTCCTGGGCCTCGGTTCCGAGGACGTACTCGAGGAACGGCCGGGCGGAAGGCGAGTCGGCGACGGTGTAGAAGTAGAGCGGCCGGCTCAGGGCATAGGTCGCGTCTTCGCCGGACCGATCGTTGGTCAGTCGAATCAGGCTGACGCGGGCAAGCTCCGGAAGCGCCTCCGCGAGGCCGGTGAAGCCGATCGACCAGGGCCGGTTTTCGACCTCGACAACCACGTCCTCCTTGCTGTCGACGACCACGGCGTCGGCAGCGAAGCCCCGGTCACCCAGGATCTCGTCACGAAACAGGTCCGGGCTCCAGCCCGACACCTTGCGGACGATGACGATCGGCTCGTCGGGTCCACCGAACGCCCGCCAGCTCGGAGCAGCGCCCGAGAACACCTCCGCGAGCTGTCCGAAGCTCATCTCCGATATGGGGTTGGAGGCATTGACGATGACGGCAATGCCCATCCTGGAGACCTCCGTCTCCCGGATCTCCAGGTTCCGGGCGCGCGCGATCGACGCCTCCTCGGCGCTCATCGGCCGCGCCGACATCGCGACGTCTGCGCGACCCGCGAGGAGATCCTCGATGCCCTCATCGGATCCGGTGTCGAGGACGTCGATGCGATACGTCGGGTACGCCGCGGAGAACCCGGGCGCCCAGGTCTCGACGAGCGGGAACACATTGCTCGATCCACGGACGACGATCGTGGTCTGATCCGGGGCGGAGGGAGCTTCGTGTCGGCTCTGGCAGGCGCTCGCCGAGCACGCGAAGAGCGCTGCCAACCCGACGAACCACGTCATTGAGCTGCGATTGCTGGGAGCTTTCATGACTTCGCCTTTGTTATTGGTCTTGAATCTCATCTCTATTCTACTCGAACTCTCAGTTGTGACTGCTGATGGGTTTCACCTTTCGCATTCTTGCGTTGTGGCGGTTTTCCGTCCCGCAGCCACCTGCGTCTCCTCGTACAGGTCGGCCGGCATGGGGTGATTCAGGCGCCAGATGATGGACAGGGGTCGCTCGCCCTGGTGGGTGTCGCAGGTGGCCGAGGTCTCGATGCGCCGAAGACGGAATCCACCCTGCTGTGCCAAACTCCGTGTCGGAGTCTTGCAGGTCCAGCCAGATCCGTTCTGCCCGAAATGGAGTTTCATGCTTTCAGGCACCGACCTCTTCCTCGGCCTCTTCAACAACCTGGCCATCTTCATCCTCCTGGTGGCGGTCTACGGGGTGCTCAACGCTCGCTTCGAGAACTCCACATCGACCACGCGGCGAGTTGCAATCGGCCTCTGTTTCGGTCTCTTCGCCATCGGCTGTATGCACGTCAAGATACCCGTAGCTGAAGGCGTCATCGTCGATCAACGCAACGCCATCGTTGCGCTGAGCGGCGCCTTCGGCGGGCCCCTGTCGGCCGCGTTGTGTGCCCTCATGGCAGCCGCCTATCGCGCGTATCTCGGCGGCGCCGGTGTCCAGGGCGGGGTGTTCGGCGTCGGCCTGGCCGCCGTCGCGGGCATCATCCTGCATTCCGCACGCAGCAGATTGGACACCATCCCGAAGGCTGCCATCGCCGCTTTGCTGGCAACGTTTTTCATTCTGCCCGGCTTTCTGGTGATCGGGGACCTCCGCGCCGGGTGGAGGTTGATGACGGCCATGGCACTCCCCTACGGATCGGCGATCTTCATCGGGATACTCCTGGTCGGACTCCTGCTCCACTTTGAAGAGAACCGCCATGCCGCAAATGTCGCGTTGTGGGAATCCGAGCGGGAGTTGCGGCACCTCTACGAGCGCCTCATCGACATCGCCTTCAGGACCGACCGCGACGGCAACGTGGTCCACATGTCGCCATCGGTGGAGAGGATCTTCGGTTACAGCCAGGACGAAATCGTCGGTCGACAGATGGCCGAGATCTACCGAAACCCGGGCCTTCGCGACGAGTTGCTTTCTCAGCTTCTGAAAAACGGAAAGGTGGAGAACTTCGAGGTCGAGATCAGGAGGAAGGACGGGACCCATGTGTGGATGTCGACCAACGCTCAGCTGCTCACAGACGACGATGGGTCCTTCATCGGCGTGGAGGGAATCTCGCGAGACATTTCCGACCTGAAGGCGGCCGAGGAGGAGACACGACAGCTCGAAGAGAGCCTTCGACAGAGCCAAAAGATGGAGGCCATCGGCACCCTCGCGGGGGGGATCGCCCACGACTTCAACAACATCCTGGCTGCAGTATCCGGATACACGGAGCTCGTCAAGGAGCACCTTCCCGAGGGCGGTCAGGACAGGGAGCACCTCAACCAGGTCCTTGCGGCGTCCAATCGCGCAAAACAGCTGACCCGACAGATTCTGACGTTCAGCCGGAAAAGCAAGCCGAACAAGAAGCCGTTTGAGATGCACTTGATCGTTGAGGAGGCGGTCACGCTCCTGAGGACGGCGATACCGGCGACGGTGATCATGGACGTCGATCTTGATCCCGAAACCGGAATCATCGTGGCCGACTCGACCCAGATTCATCAGATCGTCGTCAACCTGTGCACCAATGCATATCACTCACTGGTCAATGAAACCGGGCAGATCCGGATTCGACTCGGCCGAGTGACGACAAACCGCGACCAGGCGGCGGTTCTTCCCGGTCTGAGGGAGGGCCGTTACGCGCTTCTCACCGTGGCCGATACCGGCGTCGGAATGGACGCGGATACCAAGTCGCGGATCTTCGAGCCGTTCTTCACCACCAAGGAGCAGGGGAAAGGGACCGGTCTCGGCCTCTCGGTCGTGCACGGCATCGTTGCAGATCACGGTGGCGTGATCAGGGTTGAAAGCGACCTTGACGACGGCAGCGCGTTCCACGTCTATCTCCCGTTGGCATCGGGCATCTTCGAGGACGAGGCAGCCGGGCGATTCAAACCGAAAATCAACGGAAACGAACGAATTCTCCTCGTCGACGACGAGGAAACGGTGGTTCACCTGGGAGAGATGATTCTCAGAGAATCCGGCTTTGTGGTAGCTGCGACGACTTCACCGATGGAAGCTCTCGAAATGTTCTCAGCGTCACCTCAGGATTTTGATCTGATTCTGACTGATCAGACGATGCCGAAGCTGACGGGCGATGTCCTGGCACGACAGGCCATGACAATCCGTCCCGGGATTCCGGTCATTGTCTGCACCGGATACAGCGCGGTCCTGGATGCGGAGAAATCGCAGGCAATCGGCATCAGGGCGCTGCTCATGAAGCCGTTCGAACGGACCACGCTCCTGGAGACCGTTCGGAGAGTCCTGGACGAGACGCGTGGGCTGAAAATCGGCGACCCGCGCAACCTGAAGACGGATTGAATTCTCGAAGGGCGCCGAAGGAGTAAAGGGTCCGGACACCGCTGTGCAGAGCACGGCCGCGCGGACGGCCGGCTCCCGCCGAGAACCGTCACACCGGTAGCACGGCGCACCGCACCGAGGTTCAATGACGGCCATGGACCCGGTCGTCACGGAACCGGGCCCGCCCGCCGCGCGGAATCCGAAGCAACCTTTTTCCGTCGGGTCGGTATCTCAGTTGGTGGGTCGCGGTGCGGCGGGGCCGCGAGGGCCGCAGAGCACCGACGCCCTCAGCGGACGGTCGCAGCGACCGCTCGGCTCGAGAACTCCGAGGAGGACCGATCAATTGAGAAACCCGAGCCGCCGCCTGAAATCCAGCGCTTCGTCGTTCCACGCAAATCGGTTCCTGATCGCCCCGGCTGCTGCCCTGCTCTGTCTGTGGTCGGCGCCGCGCCTGGCCGCCGACGAACCCGCCGACCCACCCGCAGCGGTTCCCAGGCAACCCACGGTCTACACCGTGCAACCGATCGAGGTGGAGATCGATGTCGACGGCAGGCTCGACGAGGCGCCGTGGCAGCGCCTTCCGACCTTCGAGCTGGCGTATGAAACGCGGCCGGCCGAGAACGGCCCGGCGCCCGTGCGCACCGAGGTCTGGATCGGCTACGACCGGAACAGCCTCTATGTCGCCTTCCTCGCCCACGATCCCGAGCCGGAGAAGATCCGCGGCCGGCTCTCGGACCGCGACAGCGCCTTTCAGGACGATTTCGTCGGTGTGGTTCTCGACACCTTCAACGACCAGCGCCGGGCGTTCGAGTTCTTCGTCAACCCGCTCGGCGTGCAGATGGACCTGACCCAGAACGAGATGACCGACGGTGAGGACGACTCCTGGGACGCGATCTGGGACTCCGCCGGCCGCATCACCGAAGCCGGGTACATCGTCGAGATGCGGATTCCGTTTTCGTCACTGCGTTTTCCCAAGGGGGAGGAGGGGATGACCTGGGGGATCGACGCGGTCCGCACATACCCGCGCGGACAGAGCCACCGGCTCGGGCTGCACCCCCTCGAGCGGGGCAACAACTGCTACCTCTGCCAGAGCTCCAAGCTGGTCGGTTTCGAGGGCGTCAAACCGGCCCGGTCCATCGAGCTCGACCCGACCTTGACGGCGTCCATGAGCGGGGTCCGCGAGGACTTCCCCGAAGGCGGGATGGTCCACGGCGACCCCGACATCGAGCCCGGGATCACGGCGAACTGGGGCATCACTCCCAACCTCGTCCTCAGCGGGGCGATCAATCCCGATTTCTCGCAGGTCGAGGCGGACGCGGCGCAGCTCGACGTCAACACCCAGTTCGCGCTCTTCTACCCGGAGAAACGCCCCTTTTTCCTCGAGGGTGCGGACATCTTCGCCACCCGCTTCAACGCGATCTACAGCCGCAACATCGCGGACCCCGACTGGGGCGTCAAGCTCACCGGCAAGGTGGGAAAAGACGCGATCGGCGTGATCATCGCGCAGGATAGCCGGACCAACTTCCTGATCCCGTCGAGCCAGTCCTCGGCCCTCGACACCCTCGAGGAGGGCAACGTGTCGACGATCGTGCGCTACCGCCGCGATCTCTTCGGCGCCACCACCGGCGGCTTCTTCTACACCGGGCGCGAGGGCGACGACTACTCCAACCGCCTGCTCGGCGGCGACATCCTGTTCCGCTGGAAGGACACCGAGGCGGCGCGGATCGAGATCCTCGGCTCGCAGACGCGGTACCCGGACGAGATCGCCGAAAAGCACGGCCAGAGCACCGAACGGCTCACGGACTATGCCATGCGCATCGTCTACCAGCACACCTCGCGCAACTGGATGTACTACCTCCTCTACCGCGACGTCGGCAGGGACTTCCGGGCGGACCTCGGTTTTGTCCCGCGGGCCGACTTCCGCGAGGGCGAGACCATGCTCGAGCGCGCCTGGTACCCGGAGAAGGCCGGCTGGAGCCAGGTTCGCCTGGGCGGGCGGTGGAACGAGGTCCAGGATCAGGGCGGGCAGCACCTGAGCCGCGACATCGAGATCTTCTCCTGGGCGCAGGGACCGCGCCAGTCATACGTCCGCCTGTCGCTATACGAGGGCGATCTCTTCTACAACGGCGAGCTCTTCGACACCGACCGGGTCAACGCCTACGGCGAGGCCCAGATCCTGCCCAACCTCTTCGTCTACCTCGACGCCACCGTCGGCAGCCAGGCCGATTTCGCCAACACCCGACAGGGCGACCTCCTCCGCCTCGACCCCGGTCTGCGGCTCGACGTCGGGCGCCACCTTCGGATCAACCTCGATCACTCCAACGAGGAGCTCGAGGTCGACGCCGGTCGCCTCTACACCGCTCGGTTGTCCCAGATGCGGGCCACCTACCAGTTCAACGTCCGCACCTTCGTCCGCTGGATCAGCCAGTACCTCGACGTCGCCCGAGATCCGTCGCTCTACGCCGACGTCGTCGATGCCCGGAGCCGGACCTGGTACAACCAGATTCTCTTCTCCTACAAGATCAACCCGCGGACGGTCTTCTTTCTCGGCTACTCGGACAACTCCTTCGGGGACGATCAGATCGAGCTCACCCAGGAGAACCACACCATCTTCCTCAAGATCGGCTACGCCTGGATGCTCTGACCGACCGTTCGGATATTTGTCGTGTTGTGAGGCCGTGTTCGTCGGCACCGATCGGATCGGCCGAGCCGGCGTCGTGCCTGTGAAACAGACCCTCGACGGTCGCGGTGGCCATCAAGGCCAACCCGCTGCTGCTGATGATCCCGGCCACCCTGTCGGTATCATGCGCCTTCATGATGCCGGGGGCCACGTCGAACCGGCGGAAGAGCCGATACCGCTTCGCTTTGGCTTCAATGCCTACGATCGCTAATTGGTGTCGGGTTCAAGGATTCGAGGGCACCCTGCGCTGGTTGATGGACGCGTTTCGGACTCGAGGGTGTCTCGCGGGTGGTCCGCCTAGGATGGAGAACGACACCGGTGTCACGACGGTCGCGGTCTCGCCTGTGGCGCGCAGGGTGGTGCGGATCATCGCGTCGTCGGTCGTGGGGGTGTCGACGGGCACCAACCACTGGAAGCGGCCGTTGTCGGGCAGATCCGTCGCAATGAGCCGCCATGGGCCGTTGGGACCATCGGTGGAGAGTTCGAGGTCGACAACACCGACGCCCGAAAAAGGCACCGCGCTGATCCAGCCGACAAAGACAGCGCTACCGGCTCGCAGGGTCTCTCCCCCGTCCGGAAAGACAGGCTTCACCTCGAGGGCCGAGGGACTCGAGGTCTCGTTGAAGACGTGGAGCCGGCTGCGCAGCGACGGCCAACTCCCTTCGTCGGCGACCAGGGCCATGTCCGGGAATCCGTTGTGATCGGTGTCGCCGCCAGCCCGAAAGGCCTGTACGTCGCCGATGGGTGACGAGCTGAACGTGGCGATCAGCTCCCAACCACCCTGCCCGTCGCCACCCCAAATCCCACCTTCGCCTGCACCGAAGCCGATCACATCCAGGTGCCCATCCATGTCCATGTCCACGAGCTGCGTCACCTGACAGGTGGCCGTCGCGGGAAGGCCGCCGGAGAGGCGACGCCAGACTCGCGGATGATCCATGGTCCACACCTCGATCCCGCCGGATGGGCTGCAGAACGCGAGGTCGTCGGCGCCGTCACCATCGGCATCGCCGAGAGCGACGCCGATGCGTCCTCGGGAATCGCCCGGGGGCAGATTGCCGTCCGATGCTGCGAAGCCCCCCGCTCCGTCGCCGAGGTACACCGTTTGGCCTTCGTGGCCGGTTGCAAAGTCCGGCACGCCGTCGCCATTGACATCACCGAAGACGAAGGCCGATCGAGCGTTGCCGCCGAGAAGGCCGAAGGACTGTTCCCATTCGCCGTCGCCCCGGTTGAGGTAGACGTGCACCCCGGCGCAGCAACCGAATCCGACCGAGCCCAGATCGAGATCGCCGTCGCCGTCCACGTCGGCGAAGTCGGTCGCGCTCATACCCCATGTCTCGCCACTTTCGGCGAGGCCGTCGTCCCATGGCGTCCAGTTTCGCCCACTGCCGTCGCCGAGAGCGACCTCGATCAGCTGGTCGCCGAAATCGGTTGAGGAGTAGTCGTGGTGGATGCCGTAGCCCACATCGACGATGCCGTCGTTGTCGGCGTCGCCAAGCGCAACCCCGCCATAGCCGAAGTGTCCCGACATCTCGACCGTCCAGCCACCCGCGCCATCACCGAGCCAGACCATCACCCCGTGCTGATCGGTTCCGATCAGCGGCGAACCGTGATCGCCGACGCTGACGAGATCGAGAAATCCATCGCCGTTGACGTCGCCCATCTCGATCTCGGTGGGTCCGCCATCCAGGGTCGGCGGGATCAGACCCGCGGAGGATTCCACATAGGCCAGGGTCTGCGGCCCGTCCGCACCGCTTGCTGTCGCGAACAGCGGGACGGCGATCAACAGCAGCGTCGTCGCACGGAGGCGAGGGTGTAGTACCACCTCCTCATTGTTGCAGATGGTCGCCGCGGGGGCATCATGCCCCTTGCTACGAGGGCCCCTCATCGACGTGCGCGCGTCGGGGTCGGGCGGGTCGCCCGCGACACGATCAGGCATGAAAAGGTGCCTTGCATCGGCACCGCTTTGCCGTTTTGGACGCGATCGATGCCCGGAGCAGGACCTGGTTCAACCGGATTCTCTTCTCCTACAAGATCAACCCGCGGAGGGTCTTCTTTCTCGGCTACCCGGACAGCTCCCTCGGGAACGATCAGATCGAGCTCACCCGGGAGAACCGCACCATCTTGCTCAAGGTCGGCTGCGCCTGGATGCTCTTACCGGCGGGGCACCCGCACCGCAACGAGGGTGTGCCCTACGGCTCGAGCCCGCTCCGCTCGCGGAGCCAGCGGACCTGGAGGTCGAGGTACCCGGGGGCGTAGCCGAGGAACCGGCGGTCGAGCGGGTCGTCGCCTTCGAAGAGCAGGATGCCGTGCTCGGCCTCGGGGAAGAGCTCCACCTCAATCGGCCTGCCCTCGCGCCGCAGGACCTCGAGCTTGGCGATGGAGTCGGCCGTCGGCATGCTCGAGTCCTCGCCGCCGAAGATCCACAGGCTCGAGATGTCGAGCTTCGCGACCACCGGGAACGGATCGTAGAGCCGGTCGGCCATGACCTCGTCGCCGCGGGTCACCCACCTGTAGTAGAGGCGGGCCATCCACATGGGCATTTTGGTCGAAGCAACAAAACCCAGCATGGAGTCGCTGCCGGCGACGGCCGCGAACCAGTCCGCCCCTTCGGCCCGGTCGAGCAGGTCCTCGAGCTCGTCCCAGCGGTCTTCTCCACGATCGACGATGGCGCCCATGACCTCGTTGATGCGATCGGCCTCGGCCAGAGCATCGCCGCCGAATCCCTTCTTCTGGAGGACATAGCGGTATCCCCAGCGATCCTCCTCGGTGATGGGCACCATGGGCCCGTAGTTGATCAACAGGCTGCTCACCGCATCGGTCTTCGAGGCGGCGAGGGGCGCGATCCAGCCGCCCTGGCTGTAGCCCGCGAGGTGGATGAGGTCCCGGTCGATCTCGGGCCGTGTCCGCAGCCACTCGACCACGGCGACGGTGTCATCGGAGAGGAGGTGGAAGTTCTGGCTGTACCTGCCGGTCGAACCACCGGTGCCGCGCTTGTCGTAGGAGAGAACCGCAATCCCGTGGGCGGCGAAGAGGTAGGGCATGAAGTAGGTGTCGACGGCGCTCTCCGCGCCCGACCCGTGGACCAGCACCACCACCGGGAACGGCGGCCGGCCGAGGGGAAGCACGAGCTTGCTGCGAAGCTCGAGCTCGCCGGCCGGGATGGTCGAGAAGATCTCCGGCAGATCGATTCTCCGCCCCGACTGCGCCGGGCCTCCGGCGGGCTGCCAGCGCAACTCGGTGAACGGGCGGTGGCCCGGCGGTACTACGAAGTCCACCGTCAGCTCGGTGGGTTCGCGGTCCTGCCACCCGGGTCCGGACTCGTAGGACGCATCGGACACCGGCCACAGCGCGCTGCTCGAGCCGTCCATCATCCGGTATCGCAGGACCTTGCCCTCGAGCGGGGCGATCATGACCAGGCGGCCGTCATCGAGACGGTATGCGCCGTTGAAACGGGTGTCGGGCGCCGCGGTTCGAAACAGCGTGAACCAGCCGATCGCAGCCGCGATCGCGACGAGGACGAGGCAACCGGCGCAGCCCTTCTTGCCGAAAATTCTCCGCATGAGCACTCTCCCCGGCGTGACAGCTGTCACCCAGAGGAACGGTGCGACAAGCAAAAAGTTCACGGAACGCGAAGGGTGACACCCATCGACCACAGCCGCTGCGGGCGGGACGCCCGGTCCGCGACTGGACATAAGTGATGAACGACGGAAAGCGCGAGCCGCGGGAGGACAGGCGGGTCAGAGAGGACGGCTGCCGACGTTGTTACCGAGGGCAACGGCGCCTTGAATACGGATGTACCAACCCGGCCCGGTTCGCAGGCTCACTGTCGACCGGAAGCCCGCTCCTCGATCCGGCGGCGGAATCGTGTTCGGGAAAGGGATCGGCTCGATGGCTGCGTCGTTGACCTTCACCACCCGCGCCTCACCGATCACGTTGCCCTCGACGGTGAGGTGCATGGGCAGGTCCTTGACTTCTTTTCGACCTTCGTCGTTGCTGTCGAGTCGCTCGTAGAGAACCTCGACGGTCAGGGGGTTCGAATCCGCCAGCGTGATCTTGGCCGGTTGTGCGTCGCCGACCCCGACCGCGGTCGCCTGCTTCGCCTTGAGCTCCACGAAACCCTTGACCCCGGCGACCTTCGCGCCCTTGATCTCGCCGATCCGCACCATCACCGGCGCGCCGGCATTGACGACGGTGTGACCGTCGACGACAACGTCACGCCAGATTCGCGCGTCGACGAAACTCCCGGGTTGATTGTGTTTTTTCTTCGACGTCACACGCTGTTCCAACTCGATGAAAACCCGGGTGCCCGACGGAACCGACACCGCGTCGGCGACCACCGTTGCCGGCACCTAAACAACCAGCGCCACCGACAAAGCCCTGACGAACCGGTTCCTTCGAGTGTGCGCCCGACCCTCCTGTAAGAGCGGTACTGCGGACACCAATCCGTGATTTGAGATCGAGAATGAATCAGATCTTTTGCAGGCATATCTGCAGGATGTGGGCGATTGTTCGTTAAGAGATTTCCGGGCCGGTCAACGGCGCCGGGGAAAACCCCTCTTTGCTCCCCGACCCGGGAAAGAACCGCCCCTCTCCGTCAGCTGCCGTTTCCGGAGTCCGGACCGATCGGAGAGAGTCAGTCCTTTCCCTCGGCGTCGCCGTCCGGTCTCGCCGCCGCATCCCCGTAGTATCGCCTGACGTACTCGATGGGGATCTCATCCACGGGGTAGGACCCGTGCATCAGCACGTGCACCCACTTGCCGTCACGTTTTTCCAGAACACCGGTTTGAAGGACGTTCTCGACGCACCCGGGTGTGCCGTCGAACTCATAGCAGTCATCCAACCGGCACGAGTACCACGCCACATCGCCCGACTTCGAGAAGGTGATCTCGAGATCCCTGAACTCGGAGGTGGTGCCCTTGAACTTCGGGTCTTTCCAGCTCTCGGCGTGGGCCTCGAACTCGGCGAACCCGTGGGTCGTCGAACTCGAGGTCAGCCAATGGTGATAGAGCCGCTCGTCGTGCGCCCAGATCGAGAACATCTTGTCGAAATCCTTCTCGACCGCCCACCCGATGCCGTACTCGATGACGCGTTTGACCTCGTCGTAGTCGCTTTGCGGCGACGATTCGGCCCGAGCTGCCGAGAGAACTCCGACGGCGATTTCGGGAGACGCCTCGGAGTTCGAGGGAGCCTCCGAAGCTCCCGAACCGGCAGCGAACGCCGACATCACAACGACAACCGGCAGGAGCAGGCACGCTGATCTCATGATCTTCCTCCCATTGCACCAATAGTACGTACCAGACCGCTGCTGGTTCCAGCCGCGATCGAGAACTGAGGCCTGAAACAAAAATATCTGTAAATAAAAAGGATATGTGCTACAGTGCGTTCCTTGTTGCCGGCCGACGGGGCCGGCTTCTGTATTGGCGGACGCAGAGTCCTCCACGGCGAATGAGACGGGCGCTCCCGCGAAGCGGCGGCGCCCACGGAGAAAAGAAAGCCATGTCTAAGAAGTTGTTTGTTGGAAGTCTGAGCTGGGGAGTCAACGATGAGTCATTGCGCGACGCATTCAGCGTCCACGGCCAAATCAGTGAGGCCGTCGTGATCAGCGATCGCGACACCGGTCGTTCGAGAGGCTTCGGCTTCGTCACGTTTGAAGATGACGACGCGGCCGACAAGGCCGTGGCGGCCCTCAACGGCACCGAGCTCGACGGTCGCACACTGCGCGTCGACGTCGCCCAGGCGAAAGAGCGCACTCGCGGTGGCGGCGGTGGCGGCGGCCGCCGCAACGAGAGCGGCTGGTAGATCGACTCACCCTCAATTCGAACCCCTCCATCGCGGAGGGGTTTTTTGTTGCCCGCCCGGTGCCTTCCACCGGGCATGCTGATCGCCGGTTTCAGGAAGCGAAGTGGGGTCAGGCAGCGCTTTGCAGATGGAGTCCGCGCAGGCGGAGGGCTCCCGCCGGGAGCAGCCGGATCACGCCTTCGTCGGCCGAAGATCTTTCCGGAGCGTTCCGGCTTTCCGGCTCTCTCGGCGCCGGAAACCGCCGACCATTCTCAGCCTCGGTGGTCGACGTCGGTGGCGCCGGCGCCGATGAAGCTCAACCCCCGGCGGCCATTCCATCGAGATAGGCATTCGCCTCGGTCAGGGTCTTGAAGTCCTTGACCGGATAGCCGGCCTTGACCTCGCGTTGGAGACGGCCGAGCTGCAACGGGCCGAACACGCTGCCCTCGGCGACCCGCGCCGCCGCGCGGCAGCCGCTGTCGTTCGCCATCTTGATCATCTTCGAGATGATGGCCTGGACGTCCTCCGTCCCCGGTACGAAGTCCTCGAAGATGCTCACCGCGGTGTAACCGCTGCCGACGCGTGCGATCGCCTTTCGGTAGGCGTCGTGGAGGCGCTCGGCGTCGGCGACGGACAGAAAACCCCTGAACGTGAGGAACACGCGTTTCTTGCCCATGTCGACGGAAACCGGTTCGGCTGCACTCCTCGGCTGTTCGGCCATGACTCACCACCTTCGTCTCGAGTTCATGTTACTCCGAGCCATTCGGGGTCTGCGCGGGGTCGACGGAACGAGGAGTGAGGCGCCGACGGAGACGGCTCTGAAGGTCAAGCTGGAAGCTCGCCTCGACAATAGGCCCACCGCCTTTGGAGCGGCCCGCTTCCGCCTTGCCACTCTCCCGCCCGGCGTGTCCGCGCCACACCTGTCGGTCGCGTGGTCGAGGAAGGACCTCGCTACTCGATCTCGGGCTCTTCGGAGTCGTCGGAGTCGTCGTAGTCGTCGAACACCTCTTCTTCGGCGCCCATCATGCCGCCGAGGAAAGGCCCGATGATGGCCTGGAGCGACTGATCGAACTCCTCGGCGGTCTCGACCGCCTGGAGCTGGGTCAGCACACCGTCGACCATGCCGATCATCATCATCGCCTGCATCGACCCCTGCTGAATCTCCTCGTCGGTGATCGCCGCGATCTTCTGCCGGGCCTCGGCGACATTCTGATCCCATTCGGTCGCCATCTCGCTCGGTACCCAGCGGCCCTCGACCCGGGTGAACTGCTCCTCCTCGGGCTCCTCGCCGGGAGCGGTCATGCGCAGGGTCGCGGTGTCGCCGTCGCGGGAAACCACCTCGATCTCGGTCTGCTTGAGCGCCTGGACGAACTCGCGGTCGAAGGCGTCATCGCCGCTCGCCTTCGACTTCTCGGCGGCGAGGTTCATCAGGTCGCGGCCGGTGGTGGAGAGGTACTTCTCCCAGTCGATCGTCTTGAGCTTTTCAAGGCTCGAAACGTCACTCGCGAAGAAGCTGTCGAGCAGGCTCACCATCGGCTCCCACCCGCTCTCGACCTCGTCGCTCTTGTCGCCCGCGGCCTGAAAGGTCGAGCTCGCCAGGATGATGTCCTTCTTGTCGCGCAGGAGCGCAGCGGTCTTGCGGCCGACACCGAAGGCCGCGTCCCATACCGCCGGGTCCATCTTGGCGGCGAATGCGTGGGTCAGCTCGGTGATGTCCTTCTGGTAGGTCGGCGGCAGCGCCTGCCAGAGCACCTCGGGGTGGCGGTCGGCGAGGGCATTGCCGACCGCGCGGGCGGTGCCCTCCGGAGAATCGGGGATGTCGACCGCCGTGGCCGGGACGGCAAACACGATCAGGATCGCGGCGATTACGGGGATCAGGAGACGCTCCGGTCGAGAGTTGTGGTTCACGGTGTATCCCTTCAACGAGGACGTTGCGTCCATTGTCGCACGAAGTCACCGAAACGTTTTCCGGTACCCTCTGCGGCGCCGGCGCGACGGCTTGCTCGAGACCGCGAGCCCGCGGGAAACCCGCGCGAGCGGGCCTCTCCGGTACGGCTCAGATCTCGAATCTCGCGATGAGTCGATTCATCGTCGCCGCGAGGCTCGAGAGCTCCTCCGCGCGGGCGCTGATTCGCACGCTGCCCTCCGACACCGCGAACGCCACCGTGTTGACCTCGGACATGTTGATGCTGATGTCGTCGAGCCCTTCGGAGATTCGGGCGACGTCGACCGTGGCCTGCCTGACACCGAGCGAGGACTGGTTGACGCTGGCGGCGATCTCGTCGGTCACGGCCGCCTGCTGCTCGACCGCGGCGGCGATGGTCGACACGGTGGCGTTGACGTTGTCGACGACCGCGGAGAACTTCTCGACCCGGCTCACGATCAGATCGGTCGAGGCCTGAATGCCGCCGATCCGGGCGCGAATGATCTCGGTGGCATCGGAGGTCTCGCGCGCCAGCTTCTTGACCTCGTCGGCAACCACGGCGAAACCGCGCCCCGCGTCGCCGGCGCGCGCCGACTCGATGGTCGCATTCAACGCCAGGAGGTCGATCTGATCGGAGATCCGGTTGATCACCGTGGTGACGGAACTGATCTCCGCAACCTCTCGCCCGAGATTCTCGATCATCTCGGTGGCGCTCGCGCTCTCGGCGACGGCGTCACCGGTGATCTTGGTCGCGTTTGCGGCCTCACGAGCGATCTCACCGACCGAACTCGTCATCTCTTCGACCGAGACCGCGATGGAATCGGCGGCGGTGGAGGTCTCCTCCATCGACACGGCGATGGAACCGAGCGCCTCGGTGAGCGTTTTCACCGACTCCGCTACCGACTCCGATCGTTCCGCGGCGGAAACGGAGTCGTCCGAAAGCTGCTGGAACACCCCCGTCAGCTCCTTCGACGACGATGCCATCACATCGCTTCCCGACACCACGTCCTTGATCAGACTCCTGACCACCTTGGTCAACAGCCGCCGCATCAGGAGCAGGGCGGCGGCCAACCCGAGGACCGCGACCGCGATGTTGAGGTTGCGCGCGGTTCTGATGGCTCCGGTGGCGGCTTCGGTCGACGCCCGCACCATGATGCCGCCGAGCACCTCACGGGACGTTCCGTGGCAGTGGTGGCACCGGGCCGCATTGTGAATCGGCCGGACGACGCTGAGGTGGGGGACGCCGACGACCTTTTCCTCAAAGAACTCCCCCTGTCGCCCGGTGTCGTCCGGAGACGGGTTCAGAACATCGAGAACTGACCCGTTTTCCGTGACCCGGCCGATCCCGTCGCCGACCCACCGCGGATCCGTCGCGAACGAAACCACACCCAGAGGATCGAAGACGACGACATCGACATCGGGGGCATTGGCTTTGAGCGTTTCAAACTGCTGGTTGACCGCACGGCTGTCGCCGATCGCGAGGGATTCGCTCATGGCGCCCAGAATGGTGGTCGCCAGCAGCTCCCCCTCGTTGCGGATCAGCCGTTGCATCAGAATCCGCTCCCCCGCCACAGCGAGAATGGTCATCACCAACATCATGATGATCAGAATCCCGGCGAGGATCTGAAGAAGCTTGGCCCAAGGCCGCTCGTCGAGGAGATCTGAAATACCCATTGCCGCCCCCTCAGTGCCCGCCACCGTAGATCATCGGTTTGAAATTGAACGCCTCGATCCGCTCCTTGTTGTGGCACGGTAGGCAGTCTTCTCGGGTCAGTTTGCCCTTGATGTCGTTCGCGGCAGCCGTGGCCACGTGCCGGCTTCCGGGCCCGTGGCAGACCTCGCACCCGGCGTTCATGAGATCGGGGGTTTCGCCCTCCGACCGGAACCCCCCGGGCCGACCGTAACCCGTGGTGTGGCACTCGAGACACCCGCGGAACTCCGCCGGTGTCAGCCGCGACCTCATCTTCCGGATGCTCTCGAAGGAGTGCGCCTTTTTCGCGAAGCTGTGGAAGCTCTCGTGCTCGGTTTCATGGCAGCCCCGGCAGGCCGCCGTCCCCACATAGCTCCGGCCTCCTTCGGACTGCGCCGAGACGGTCGCCGTGAAAACGCCGGCGCCGCCGATGCCGAGGAACAGAAGGAACACCCGGATCCGAACGCCCGTCGTCTTCGTCATCAGAGCCCCCCATCGCTCAGCGGACCTGCCGAAGATCCTCGACCTCGCGCGATTCATCAGCCACTCGCGCATGTCCGCTGAGGTCGGAATTCGGCGTCCCAAATTCCACCGAACGGCCTTTCTGATTTCTTGAACTGGATCTACTATACCATCTTGAGACGGCGGAGCGCTAATCCACTCTTGACCTGAGGTCCGCCGGCCCGCCGCCGGGTCTCGGTCCTTTGCAGCACCGGCGCCCTCGCCGGCGGTGCAGGGACAGACCATGATTCTCCGAGATCGGGGAGGGGGTCGGGCGACAGGCTCACCCGTCACGATCCGAAATCACGTTTCGCGCAGCCTGGGATTCCGACGCCGGCCGCAGCAGACAGCTGATGAACTGTCCGGGCTAGATCTGGACGCAGCGGATCCCCTCGCCCAGCCTCGCCGGGCCGAAACAGCCGCTGCAGGAAACGCAGGCCGCGCGGCGGTGATCGCCGGCGGCCCAGCGCTTCGGCAGATCCGGCTCGCGGATCAGCGGTCGTGACATGGAGAAGTAGTCGGCGGTTCCGGCGGCCAGCACGCTCTCCATCTTTTCGAGGGAACGCATTCCGCCCACCAGCATGATGGGGACCCCCGGCGCCGCCTTTCGAATCGCTTCGGCCTGGGGCAGGAAATAGGCCTCATCGGCGTCGGTCTCGATCTTCGAACGCGCCGCGCCGAGCTTGCCCGAACCGCCGGTGCCGCCCGAGACCTCGATGGCGTCGATCCCGGCCTCGGCGAGCGCCGCCGCCAGCACGGAAGCGTCATCCTCGGTGGTCGAGCCGGCGAGAAAATCGTTGGCGTTGAGCTTGATCATCACCGGCCAATCGGGGCCGACCGTTGCGCGCACGGCGGCGTAGACCTCGCGGGTGAAACGCGAACGGTTCACCACGTCCCCGCCCCAACGATCCCGCCGGAGGTTGCGCGTAGGCGACAGAAACTGGGCCAGGAGGTAACCGTGCGCTCCGTGGAGCTGGACGCCGTCATAGCCGGCATCCTTGAGCCGCCGCGCAGCAGCCGCAAAGCTCGCGATGAGGGTGTTGATGTCGTGGTCCGAGAGCTCACGCGGAACCTCGGGATAGCCGGGGCTCGCCACCGCGCTCGGCGCCAGCGGGTCGCGACCGGTGGCCTCTCGATTGGCCTGACCGCCGCAGTGGACGATCTGGGCGACGACTTTGCCGCCGTGTTCGTGCACGGTGTCGGCGATTCCGGCGAGTCCGGGCACCAGCTCGTCGCGATCGGCGAGCAGCTGGGTCGCCTGCTGCCGGCCGTCGGCGCGAACCGCGATATAGCCGGTGATGATGAGTCCGACCCCACCCTCCGCGAGCTCGCGGTAGACGTCGATCAAGCGCTCGTTGACGCTCCCGTCAGGGCTGCCGAGACCCTCCCACGTCGCCGACCGAACCAGCCGGTTCCGCAACTCGAGCCCGTTGATCGTGGTTGATTCGAATAAGGTCTTCATGGCTCCCCATCCTTCCAGCGCGGTGCACAGAATACCGGATCGGCGCCGGAAAGAGGTGAGGAGTGAGACGTGAGACGTGATAAGGCAACCCCCAACGTCTAACGTCTAACGTCTAACGTCTAACTCCTCAATCGTCACTCCACACCCTTCACCACCAGCGGCGAGTAGCCCATCCCATCGGGTTCTTTCCCGGCCGACAGGGTTCCGATGACCTTCCACTGCTCCAGATCGATGATGGAGATGCCGTCGGCGTTGGCGTGGGCGACATAGGCACGCTTTTCGTCATCGACGATCTCGATCCCGATCGGCACCGAGCTCGAGCCGAATCGATCGCTGAACAGCCGCCCCTCGTCGCCCTTGCTCACCGCGGTGAAGGCGACCCGGCCGACCTCCTTCATCTCGTTGGCGTCGAAGATCGAGAGATCGTTGCTCTTGGCGTTGGTCACCAGAACGAAACGGCCGTCGGCGGTGGCCTCCGCCCGGATCGGGAACTCACCGGCTGCGATCTTGGCCACCGACCGCTGGGATCCGGCGGCGATCACGCTGACCGTGTCCTCGGCCCGGTTGGCGATCCAGACATTGCGGCCGTCGGGGGTCACGGCAATACCTTCCGCACCCTCGCCGGTGAGGATGATCGCCAACCGCTTGCCCAACGCCAGATCGACGACCGTCACCGATCCGGAACCGATGTTGGCCACGAAAGCGAGCCGGTGATGCCGGTCGACCGCCACCATGTGCGAGATCTCGGCGTCGGTGTCGATCTCCTGCTCGACCTTGCCCGATCCGACGTTTACCCGGATCAGCGCACGATTCTCCTCCACCGTCACCAGGGCGGTCGCATCGTCGAACCAGACGATGCCGTGCGGGCGGGTGTAGCCGGCGAGATCGATGGTCTTGACCACCTTGGCCGCTCCCACATCGACGACGGTCAGGCTCGACCCGGGCTCGTCACGGGTTCCATAGTTGCCCACCAGCGCGAGCTCGCCGCTCGGCGAGACGGCGACCTCATGCGGCGCATTCTCGGTAGGAAGCGTGGCTCGAATCTCGCTGGTCTCGGTGTCCACCAGGGAGACGGTCGCCTCGGACTTGTTGGCCACCACCAGGGTTCCGGCCGCCGCCGACGCGACGGACGCGAGAGACGTCGCGACAACCAACAGTCTTGCGATGGAACTCCGCATTTCCATTCTCATTCGGTGGGAACAAGCCCGGCGCGCCCGAAAATCCCGACCGGCCGGTTCAACCCTGCGCCGGGCTCTCTTCTTCAGCCGCCGCGACCGTCCGGTCGGCGACAGGTGTCCCCTGCCGCCGCTACTCCACGCTCAGGCTCATGAGCTCGACCGGCACAATGTCGAAGGTCAGACGCTGGTAGTAGGGCTGGAACAAGCCCGCCGCATAGGTGTTGTCGATCGTGGCCGGATGTCCGGAACCGGCCGGGACGCCTGTGAGGAGCTGGCCGAAACCGGTGGCGAAGGGCGTCGCCTCGGTGCCGCGGAAGTACTCGCTGATGACGCTGTCCCACGCCACGGACATGTAGTAGTAGTAGGTCGGATCGAGGGTGTAGCTCACCGGTCCCGAGCTCACCCATTGCTGGCCGGTGGTGCCGACCGCGACCGACGTGATGAGGTCCCGGGTATAGGTCCCGGTCACGGTGCCGTCGTTGGTCTTGCGGTAGATGGAGAAATAGAAGGTCTCGGCCGCCGTCGGGTTGAGGTAGAACTCGATCTGGGTGACGTTGGCCGCGGTGGCGACCGAGAAGATGTTGCCGCGCTCGCGCGGGGTCCCCGACCAGGTCGTGCCGATGCTGCCGTAGGTCTCGGTGGCGTCGGGACCTACCAGCGTCATCCCGGGAGTCAGCTGGCCCGGCGGCACAGGATCGGTCTCGGCAGCCGGAACCGCGGCCGCAAATCCGACCGCTACCGCGAGGACAACCATAATTGAAATGATTCTCATTTTCTTCCCCCTTCTCGCGAAATACGCTCCGATGAAAACTCAAAGGACATCGTAGGCTGCGGACTTCAATCGGTCAAGATTCCCCCACCCCCCGGCAGGTCCGCTCGTGCGGAAAGCGGCGGAGGAGAATGGTGAACTCGCCTCTCCCTGCGGCCTCGATGTCGACCAACGCCGCCTCCGCTGTTGCCGACCCACGACCCTCCCGCTATAGTCGGCCCGGTTCGCGGATGGATGGGGGGTGACCGATGACGAAGCTGATCCTGGCGACGATAATGGTTGCGCTGTGCGCCCCGGTGATGGCGGCGGATGACGGGCTGGCCAAGGCCGTCGCCGAAGACTACGATGCCCACCTGGCGGATCTCTTCGTCTACTTCCACAGCCACCCGGAGCTCTCCTTTCGGGAGGTTGAGACTGCCAAACGGCTCGCTGAGGAGCTCCGTGAGGCCGGGGTCGAGGTCACCGAAGGTGTCGGCGGCACCGGTGTCGTCGGGATGCTCCGAAACGGCGACGGCCCGCTGGTCCTGGTGCGGGCCGACATCGACGGGCTGCCGATCAAAGAGGACACCGGACTCGGGTACGCATCCGACGTGACCCAGGTCGACAGCACGGGGATCGAGCAGCCGGTGATGCACGCCTGCGGCCACGATGTTCACGCGACCTCCATGGTGGGCACGGCGCGCCGATTGGCGGCCATGCGCGCGAACTGGAGCGGCACGGTCATGTTCGTCGGCCAGCCCGCCGAGGAGCGCGTCGGCGGCGCCAGGGCAATGCTGGCCGACGGCCTCTACCAGCGCTTCGGCGTGCCCGACGCCGCCCTCGCCTTTCACGTCTCGGCCGGCGAACCGGCCGGCAAGGTCATGATTTCGGGCGGGATGATCGCGTCGTCGGCCGACACCGTCGACATCACCGTCCACGGCGTCGGCGCCCACGGCGCGTCGCCGCACAAGGGCAAGGACCCGGTCTACATGGCGGCCCAGATCGTGGTTGCGCTCCAGAGCCTGGTCAGCCGCGAGCTCGCGCCCCTCGAACCCGGCGTGGTCACCGTCGGATCGATCCACGGCGGCACCAAGCACAACATCATCCCAGCCGAGGTCAAGCTCCAACTCACCGTCCGAGCCGACAGCATGGAGACCCGCGACAAGCTGCTCGCCGGCATTGAGCGCATCGCTCACGGGGTCGGCCGAACCTACGGCATGCCCGAAGACCGGCTCCCGGAAGTGACTGTCTCGACTGAATTCACGCCGCCCACGGTCAACGATGCCGCCCTCGCCGAGCGTCTTCGCTCGGCCTTCGTCCGCGAGCTCGGCGAGGACGCGGTCTACGAGAAGAAACGCACCGGGATGGGCGCCGAGGATTTCGCCTTCTTCGTCATGACCGAAGACAAGGTCCCGGGCGCCTACTTCTCGGTCGGCGGGACCGCCCAGGCCGACATCGACGCCGAGGCGGCCGGCGGACCGCAGGTCCCGTCGCACCACTCCCCCTTCTTCAAGATCGAACCTGAGCCGTCGGTGACCATGGGAACCGAGGCGATGACCATCGCCGTCCTGGAGCTCCTCGGCACGAGCTGACCGGGAAACCGGAGACCTGGATGAGACGTACACGGCCCCAACTCCGCGGCCGGGAGCCGGCCGAGCGTGGTACATTTTCCGCGATGAGCGCTCGATCATTCGAGGGCGTCCCGGGGGGGATTCCCGAACGACACAACAAGGAGACTGGAACTATGCGCGCACGAGCGATGGGGATGATTCTGTGTGGTCTCGCACTCCTGGCCGGATCCGCCGCGGCCGAGACAGTCGATGAGATCGTGGCCGCCAACCTCGAGGCCAAGGGCGGCGAAGCCGCGTGGATGGCCGTCGAAACCGGCAGAATGACCGGCACCATGCGGATGGGCGGCGGCGCCGCGGGCGCCATGGAGATGCCGTTCACGGTGGAGTTCAAGAAGCCGAACAAGATCCGCCTCGAGTTCACCATGCAGGGCATGACGGCGGTCCAGGCCTTCGACGGCGAGATCGGCTGGGCGATCCTGCCCTTCCTCGGCAAGACCGAGCCCGAAGAGATCGCCGAAGATCAGGTCAAGCAGCTCAAGGACCAGACCGACTTCGAGGGCGTGCTCGTCAACTACAAGGAGAAGGGCCACACCGTCGAGCTCGTCGGCGAGGAGGAGGTCGACGGCACCCCGGCGTACAAGCTCAAGGTCACCAGGGCCGACGGCGACGTGGATTACCTCTATCTCGACAAGGAGTATTTCGTCGAGTTCAAGATGGAAGCCACCCGCGAGGTCCAGGGCAACGAGGTGACGGTGTCGACGGTCCTCGGCGACTACAAAGAGGTCGACGGCCTGCTCTTCGCCCACTCGATGGAAATGGCCTTCGGCGGCGGCGAGGCGCAGCAGGTCATCACCATCGAGTCCATCGAGCTCGGCGTCGACCTCCCGGATGACCGCTTCACAATGCCGAAAAAGGCGGACGCCGAAACGGCGCCTGCAAAGTAGCCCGACTCCCGCCGGACGCGGACTCGGACGCGGGCGCGGACGCGGGTTGGCAGGAACAGTCGAATGGTGCGATGGGGGGAAAGATGAAGATCCGTCATGGCCTCGTGATGGTCCTGGTTGCGGCGTGTTGTGCCGCAACAGGTCAGACTGCGGAGGTCGAGATCGACTCCGCCACCTTCGGCGGGCTCAAGGCCCGCGCGATCGGCCCGGCGGTCATGAGCGGCCGGATCTCGGCCATCGACGGAAACGCCGCCGATCCCGTGACGATCTGGGTCGGCGCCGCCAGCGGCGGCGTCTGGAAGTCGGAGAACGCAGGTCTGAGCTTCGAGCCGGTCTTCGACGATCACACCCAGTCGATCGGCGCCGTCCGCATCGATCCCTCCAACCCCGACACGGTCTGGGTCGGAACCGGTGAGACCTGGGTCCGCAACAGCGTCTCGGTGGGCGACGGCGTCTACCGCACCAGCGACGGCGGCAAGACCTGGGAACACCTGGGTCTCGAGGCCAGCGAACGCATCGCCAAGATCGAGGTCCACCCGAAGGAGAGCGGCACGGTCTATGTCTGCGCCACCGGGGCGCTGTGGAACGCGAGCCCCGAACGCGGGGTCTACAAGACCACCAATGGCGGCCAGAACTGGGAGCTCATCCTGTCGGTGGACGAGAACACCGGCTGCGCCGACCTCGACATGGATCCGCAGGAGCCGCGAATCCTCTACGCCGCCATGTGGCAGTTCCGGCGCTACCCGGACTTCTTCACCTCCGGCGGCCCGGGCAGCGCGCTCTACCGCACCACCGACGGCGGCGAGAACTGGACCGAGCTCACCGAGGGGCTGCCCGAGGGCGAGAAGGGCCGGATCGCGGTTGCCGTCGCCCCGTCGCGGCCGGCGGTGGTCTACGCCACGGTCGAGTCCGAAGACACGGCGCTCTATCGCTCCGACGACCTTGGAAACACCTGGCGGAAGACCGACACCTCGACCAACGTCCAGATGCGACCGTGGTACTTCTCCGAGCTCGTCGTCGATCCCACCGATTTCAACCGGCTCTACAAACCCGGTTTCACCCTCACCGTCAGCACCGACGGCGGCGAGAGCTTCAGCGGCCTCTTCGGCGCCGGGTTCAGCATGGGCTCGGTCCACTCGGATCTCCACGCCCTCTGGATCAACCCGGCAAACCCCCACCAGCTCTTCCTCGGCACCGACGGCGGCGCCTACATCTCCGAGGACCGGGCCAAGAGCTGGCGCCACGTCCGCTCGCTGCCGGTGGCGCAGTTCTACCACGTCAGCCACGACCTCGAGTGGCCCTACAACGTCTACGGCGGGCTCCAGGACAACGGCTCGTGGAAGGGGCCCTCGCGTTCCTCCGGCGGGATCACCGGCGGCGACTGGAAGGTCGTCGGCCAGGGCGACGGGTTCTGGGCCTTTCCCGATCCCAACGACGCCACCACCGTCTATGTCGAGTACCAGGGCGGGCAGCTGTCGCGCTTCGACGTGGCCACCGGCGAGACCAAGAGCATCAAGCCCTTTGCCCGCGGCGGCGAGAAGGAGCTCCGGTTCAACTGGAACACGCCGATTCACCTGAGCCCGACCAGGGCGAACACGCTCTACTACGGGTCGCAGTATCTTCACTTCTCCAGCGACCGCGGCGACTCGTGGCGGACGATCTCCCCCGATCTCACCACCGATGATCCCGCGCGCCAGCGGCAGAAGGAATCGGGCGGAATCACCATCGACAACACCACCGCCGAGAACAACGCCACCATCTATGCCATCGCCGAATCGCCCTTGAACCCGGATCTGATCTGGGTCGGCACCGATGATGGGCTGGTGCAGGTTTCTCGTGACGGCGGCGGCACCTGGACCGGGGTTTCCGACGCGGTGCCCGACATTGCCGAGGGCACCTGGGTGTCTTCGGTCTTCGCCGGCCCGCACGCCGAGGCAACCGCCTTCGTCACCTTCGACGGCCACCGCGGCGGCGACATGGCCCCGTACCTCTACCGCACCGACGATTTCGGCGCGAGCTGGCGCTCCATCACCGGACGCGGCATCGAGGGCTATGTCTGGACGGTCAAACAGGATCCGGTCAACCCCGAGCTGCTCTTCGCCGGGACCGAGCTCGGGCTCTTCATCTCACTCGACGGCGGCGGGCAGTGGGCCCGGTTCAGCGATCTTCCGCGGGTCGCGGTCCACGACCTCGCGATCCACCCCACCGAGCACGACCTCATCATCGCCACCCACGGCCGCGGGATCTACATCATCGACGACCTGACCGCGCTGCGCGGACTGAGCGCCGAGATCATGGGTTCACAGGTCGCCCTCCTCCCGTCCCGGCCCTCGCCCCAGGTGCTCTCCGGCGGGATGGCCTGGTTCGGCTCCGACGACGAGTTTGTCGGCTCGAACCCCGACGAGTCGGCCTCGATCAACTACTGGCTTGCCCGCCGCCACCTCTTCGGCGACCTCAAGATCGAGGTCTACGACGCCGGCGGCAAGCTGATCACCACTCTGCCGGGCAAGAAACGGCGTGGGATGAACCGGGTCGGCTGGCCCATGCGTCTCAAAGCCCCGACCATGCCGCCCGCCAACGCCCTGGTCATGGCGTTCCAGGGGCCACGGGTCCCGGAGGGCGAATACACCTTCAAGCTCATCAAGGGCAAGGAGGTGCTCGAGGGCAAGGTGGAACTCGTCGCCGATCCGCGCAACCCCCACCCCAAGGAGGACCGTCTGCTGCAGCAGACCACCGCCCTCGACGCCTATCACCTCCTCAGCGACCTCACCTTCGTCGCCGACAGCATCACCGACCTCCGGGACCAGGCGCGCGATCGCGCCGGGCAGCTCGAGAACAGGGAACGGACCAATCTCGAGTCCTTCGCCGACGACCTCGACGAGGTCCACGGAACCCTCGTCGTGGCCGGCGAGGGCGGACTGATGTCCGGCAAGGAAGAGCCCAGGGAGCGGCTCGGCGGCCTCTTCGGCGAAATCGTCAGCTACGACGGCCGGCCGTCGGATTCGCAGATCGAGCGGCTGGGCGGACTCGCCGCCGAGCTCGCGGCGAAACGAACCGAGTTCGAAACCGCGACAGCGAAGATCGACGGATTCAACCGGACCCTCGCCAAGCGCGAGCTCGCGCCCCTCGTCCTGCTGACCCGCGAGGCCTGGGACCAACGGCAGGAGGGCGCCGGCAGCGCCGACGACGCAGCCTCGCGGGCCGCGTGGACGCTCGTGCTCGGTCTCTGATTCAACGACCGCACGAACCGGCGGCGAGGGATCGACGCCCTCCCCCCGCGATTCGGCGCGCACCGTTGGTCGCCCCGGGTCCGCTCGGCGGCGAGTCGGGCGCCGTCGGTGCGCGCCGGGCTCACCATGCGGGCGTCCCGCCCGCAGCGGATCGATTCGCCCAGGCTACGGCACCGACGACGACCAACCACCGGTGTCCCCCGACTCGAATCCGTCCGAGAAGAGGAGCGACCCGTAGGCGATGAAGAGCCCGGAGCCCCACTCGATCTGGTTGTTGTCGGCCGGTGTCAGGCTGGCGATGAAGGCGACATCGCCGGCGTTGTTGATGTCGGGGGCGCCGCCGAAGACGACCGAGCCGTCGTGCTGGTCGATCCGGCCCTCGCCGAGATCGGTGGGGACGCCATCGTGCTCGGTGGCGACCCGCGCCAGACCGGCGCCGTCGCCGACGAAGATCGCCATGAGGCCGGCGCCGTCGAATGCCCGAAAGACCACCTGCCCGTGGTCGTTGGCGCGTGGGGGAAAATAGTCGATGGCCGAGATCTCCGGCATCGCGGTGGTCGCGATTGTCGTCACCGTCGCCCCGTCGGTGAGAAAGACCCCCGAACCTCCCCCCACCAGCCCGGCGTTGAACGCCACCAGCCCCGTGTTGGTCAACGACACCGAGTTTTGAAAGCTCGAGAAGGGCGATCCGGAATCGGCGTCCACGTCCTCGACGAGGACGGTGCAGACCGCCGCGTCATCGCAGACGATGATCTGGTCGGCGTCGTGGTTCGTCGCGAGGCTCGCCTTGCCGGCGATGAGCCGCTGATCGTTGAAGGACGGCGTGTAGAGATACCAGTACGGGCTGGTCGGCTCGAGCCCGACCTCCATGGCGTGGTAGGGCGGGTTGGTTTCGCCGGCGAAGGAAACCCAGCCGTGCTGGCCCGAGAAACTGGCCCTGAACGCGAC
>JAHECW010000234.1 GCA_024641545.1 Acidobacteriota bacterium | reverse complement strand
CCACCTGCATCCGCGCAGACCGAGGTCAAGGTGGTCGGCGTTCCGGATGTCGCCGTACCCGAACCCATTCCCCACTCCCGTCTGATCGCATTCAGAGACATCGCGGTGTCGTCGACCCGGGGAGCCGGCAGCGGCGACATGACCCTTGCCGGCGTGGTCGACGCCGACGGATACACCAGCGTCATGCTGAGCCTCGCGGTCGAGGTCCACGGCAGCAACGGCGGAAGCGTGACCGCGTTTCTCATCCCGACGGAGAAGTTCGTTGCCGCCTGTTCGGACGGCGGTCCGATGCTCTTTCCGTTGGCCGCCGAGGTCAGCTTCAGCGGCGAAGAGAAGGTCGCCGGATCGATGTCGTTTCAGCACCAACTGGCGTTCCCGCAGTACGCGGTCTATCTCTCGAACAACAGCGATCGGCCGGTCAAGGCCCAGTTTTTCGTCTACTTGCGGCAGTAACGGCATCGTCTCGCAAGCTGGAAGCGCGCGGCTCCAGTGACCCGCGCTGCTGGAGGGGCAAACATCCCTGCCTGGCGTTCCTCGCGACTTCGCGTTTCACCCGTGCGATCGTGCGATGCCATCTTCGTCCATCCGGCTACACAAACGCTGCAAAAAGGTGTAGGGTTTCGAAAACAGTTGATTGAGACGGAATTGACAAGCCAATGACTGAGTTGTACCCTCTCGCGGCCCCGAGATCCGGACGTTTCGGATCGCACAAGGGGCGGACCCAACACCAACTTGCAAGCCTCGACCCACGGGAGACGGTCTCCCTCGTTCGAGGAGAGCACCGGGCTCGGGACAAAGATCATGAGTAGCGACATTCACAAGATCCGAAACATCGGGATCTCGGCCCACATCGACTCGGGCAAGACCACGCTCACCGAGCGGATCCTGTTCTACACCCAGCGGATCCATGCCATCCACGACGTCAAGGGCAAAGACGGCGTCGGCGCGACCATGGACCACATGGAACTGGAGCGGGAGCGCGGCATCACGATCACGTCGGCCGCCACCCACGTCGAGTGGAAGAACCACCGCATCAACATCATCGACACGCCGGGGCACGTCGACTTCACCATCGAGGTGGAGCGCTCGCTTCAGGTGCTCGACGGCGCGGTGCTGGTGCTCTGCGCCGTGGCCGGCGTCCAATCCCAGTCCATCACCGTGGACCGGCAGATGAAGCGCTACAAGGTGCCCCGCATCGCCTTTGTCAACAAGTGCGATCGTTCGGGGGCCAACCCCGAACGGGTCAGCCGTGCGCTCCGAGACAAACTCGGCCACAACCCGGTCCTGCTCCAGCTCCCCATCGGGCTCGAGGCGAAGTTCGAGGGTGTCATCGACCTGGTGGAGATGCAGGCGATCTACTTCGGCGGCGACAACGGCGAAAAGATCGAGATCCGGGAAATCCCCGCCGAGCTTCTCGCCGACGCAGAAGAGCGCCACGCCGAACTCCTCGACGCGGCGAGCATGTTCTCCGACGAGCTCATGGAGGCGGCGCTCGAGGACCGCGCCACGCCGGACCTCATCCGCGCAGCCGTCCGCAAAGGCGTGCTCGCCCTCGACCTGACCCCGGTCCTCATGGGATCGGCGTACAAGAACAAGGGCGTCCAGCCCCTGATGGACGCCGTCACCCGGTACCTTCCCGACCCGACCGACGTCCCCATCGAGGCGATCGACATCGATCATGACGGCGCCGCGTTGGCGCTCCACCCCGACCCCGACGCGCAGACCGTGGCCTACGCCTTCAAGCTCGACGAGGGTCGCTACGGACAGCTGACCTTTCTGCGGGTCTACCAGGGCACCCTGAAAAAGGGCGACACCGTCTTTCAGAGCCGGACCGGCAAAAAGATCAAGATCGGCCGGCTGGTCCGTATGCACGCCGACAAGATGGAAGACATCGAGCTGGCGTCGGCCGGCGACATCGTCGGCATCTTCGGCATCGACTGCCACACCGGCGACACCTTCACCGGCCCCGGCCCGCGGATCAGCATGACCTCCATGTACGTCCCCGAACCGGTGATCTCGCTCTCGGTCCACCCGGTGGATTCCAAGGCGCAGGACAACATGTCCAAGGCGCTGTCGCGATTCACCAAGGAGGACCCGACCTTTCGCGTCCACCTCGATCCGGAGAGCAACGAGACCATCATCTCCGGGATGGGTGAGCTCCACCTCGACGTCTACGTCGAGCGCATGAAGAGGGAGTACTCGGCGGAGGTCGAGACCGGCGCCCCGCAGGTCGCCTATCGCGAGGCGATCTCGCGCCGGGCTGACTTCGACTACCTGCACAAGAAACAGACCGGCGGGTCCGGCCAGTACGCCAAGGTGGTCGGCTACATCGAGCCTCTGACCGAAGGCGACTACGAGTTCGTCGACGAGGTCCGCGGCGGCCGCATCCCGACCGAGTATGTCCCCGCATGCGACAAGGGTTTCCGCTCCTCCCTCGCCAAGGGCAGCCTCATCGGTTTCCCGGTGGTCGGGGTCCGCGCGGTCCTCACCGACGGCAACTCGCACGCCGTCGACTCCTCGGACATGGCATTCATGACCGCATCGAGGATGGCCTTTCGCGACGCCTACAAGAAAGCGAAACCCCAGATCCTCGAACCGGTCATGCGGGTCTCGGTCGAGGGCCCCGGTGAGTTCCAGGGCGCCTTCTACAGATCGCTGATGCAGCGCCGCGGCACCGTTCTCGGATCCACCGAGGACGCGGGTTTCGCGCGGGTCGATGCCGATGTTCCGCTCGCCGAGATGTTCGGCTACTCCACCGATCTCCGGTCGGCCACCCAGGGCAAGGCCGAGTTCACCATGGAGTTCTCCAAGTACGCTCCGGCGCCCAAAGAGGTGTCCGACGAGCTCCTCAAGAAGTACCGGACCAACGTCTCCGACGAGGAGGACGCATGACCAATCTGATGATCTCACTGCGGCGTTCGCCCCGGATGCTCCTCGAGCGCGACGGGCACCCGGGCCCCGGCCCCGGCAAGCTCGGGCTCGTTGTGGCCCGCGCCGGAGTCGGCAAGACCGCGTTTCTCACCGGTATCGGCGTCGACGCGCTGCTCTCCGGTCAGAAGGTGCTTCACGTCTCCGTCGAACGCAGCATCGACAAAATCCGCGAGTGGTATGACGAGCAACTGGTGGAGATGCTCAAGCGCGAACGCAAGCTCGAGCACCTGAGCGCCGTCCAGCTCACCATGGAACGCCGCCGCCATATTCACACATTCATCGGCCAGAGCTTCTCGGTCGACCGGGTCCGCCAGACCGTCTCTCTGCTCCGCGATTCGATGGAGTTCGTGCCGGCAGTGATCATCCTCGACCGGATGGAGTACGCCGGGGTCGACAAGCCCGCCATTGCCGATCTCAAGGCCATGGCCGCCGAAATCGGCGCCGAGCTGTGGATGGCCTGCCGCACCCACCGGGAAGGCCCGGCCTCCCCCGGCCACCTGCCGCCCCCCGCCGATGCCTTCGAAGACCTCGTCGACGTCGCGTTCAGCCTCGACCCGCAGGATGCCAAGGTCAGGCTGCACATCATCAAGGACAAGGAAAAGATGGTCGAACGGGATCTCAACATCCTCCTCGACCCGCAGACCCTGCTCCTGGTGCCCGGAGTGGCGACAAAAAAATAGCCCGACCCGAAAACCCTCGTTGAGGCCCGCTTCGATCGCTCATCGATCTTCCCCGGGTCAAGAAAAGTCCACATCGCAGGAGCGCCAGCTCCTGCGATTTTTGTTGTTCCATTGCGGCGCGCTTCGCAGGAGCGGCGCCGTCCCCGTGCGACAATGCTCTTCGTGACCGGCGCCGTCCTTCCCGGCCAACGGCCGAAAACGAACTGACACGTCTGCCGACCTCCGTTCCGCGTTCATGACCGCGGTATTTCAACGGTTGCATTGCGAGGAATAATGAAACGAAAACACCCGCGCGGAATCTGGAACCTTTTCTTTATCGAAATGTGGGAGCGTTTCGGCTTCTATATCATGTCCGCGGTCTATGTTCTCTACATGGAGAAGGCGCTCCATTTCGACGATGCAAAAAAGGGTGTTCTTTACGGTTTGTTTCTCTTTGCGTCCTATGCTTTTCCACTCCTCGGCGGTTGGCTCGGCGACAACGTCTTGGGTCAGTTGAAGACGATCCGAATCGGCGCGATGATGATGGCAGTCGGGTATGTTTTGCTCGCCATTTCATCTGCGGAAAACCACGTCTTTTTCTATCTTGGATTGGCGCTGATCGCTTCGGGTACCGGAATCTTCAAGGTCAACATCTCCGTTCTCTGCGGCAATCTCTACCGCGCCAAACCCGAGCTCCGAGATGCCGGATTCAACATCTATTATATGGGGGTCAATGTAGGCGCCACCCTCGGCCCGGCTGTTGCGACAATATTGGGCGTCATCTTTGATGATTATCGGATCTCATTCTGGGCGGCCGCTGCGGGGATGTGCCTGTCGTTGATCATCATGCAATTCGGGCAGAAAAACCTCATCGAAGTGGACACCAACCAGTCCACCACGTGGCACAGCGAAACACCGGCTCGGTCCATGGATCCAAAGGAGTTCCGGCAGCGGATCTGGACCCTCTGCGCCCTGTTCTTCATCGCCGCCCTGTTCTGGGTGCCCTTCTACCAGAACGGGATGGCGCTGACCCTGTTCGCCGACCGCTCCACCGTGGCCTACAAATTCCTCAGGCCCGAGACCTACCTGATATTCAACGCCTTCTTCATCCTGGTCCTGACGCCCCCCCTCCTCGCCCTGTTCTCCAGGCTGAGGACCGCATCCCGTGAGCCCTCGACACCGGTCAAGATCTTCTTCGGCCTGCTCATCATGGCGGCCGCCATGTTCATCATGGTGGCGGCCTCCTGGCTGGGTGGAAATCTGGACACCCCGATCATGTCGCCGATGTGGCTCATCTCGTGTTACCTGGTCATCACCCTGGCGGAGATCCTGATCTCCCCCATGGGCCAGTCCTATGTTTCGAAGGTCGCACCGCCCAAGATCCAGGGACTGATGATGGGCGGCTGGTTCGCATCGACGGCGCTCGGCTCGTTGAGCTCCGGAATATTCGGCTCATTCTACAGCCGACTGTCACACGACCAGTACTTTATGCTCCTCTCGGGATTGTCGGTCTTTGCCGCGGTTCTCGTATTGCTTTTCATGAAGAACCTCAAAAGGTTCGCACACTGAGACTCTGATTGGAAGAAGACAATGCTCATCAAGGAAAAGGTGAACCAGGCGGTTGGAATTCTTCAGGAATTCGATGTCGATTGTTGGATCACATTCGCCAGAGAAAGCCAGATCAACGGTGATCCTACGCTGGCGTTTCTGGTCTCGTCCGATATTACGTGGCATTCGGCGTTCATCATCACGAAGGACGGTCGAGCCCATGCCATCGTCGGCCGATACGATGTCGCATCAGTTGAAGAAACTGGTGCCTACGATGAAGTCGTCGGCTTTGTCGAGGGAATTCGGGTTCCATTCCAGGATTACTTGAAGGAGATCAACCCTCCGAAAATTGCGCTCAACTACTCGGAAGGAAGCGAAATTTGCGACGGCTTGACACACGGAATGTATCTCACGATGTTGAGATTACTGACTGAGATTGGGATGACGGATCGAGTGATTTCGGCCGAGCGATGCGTCTCGGCGATCCGCGAGCGAAAGTCGCCGACCGAGTTGAAATCCATCAGAGAAGCGATCCGGCACAGCGAGGAGATCTTCGACCTGGTGAGCGGCTTCATCAAACCCGGGGTCACCGAACGGGAGATCGCGGAATTCATGCAGGTCGAGGTGAATCGGCGAGAGCTCGAGTTCGCTTGGGACGCGGCGCAATGCCCGGCGGTCTTCACGGGGCCCGACACCGCCGAGGCCCACTACGGTCCGAGCGCCAAAACGGTCGAGAAGGGGCATGTCCTCAACATGGACTTCGGGGTCAAGGTCGACGGCTACTGTTCGGACATGCAGCGGACCTTCTACATCCTCGATGACGGCGAGACCCAGGCGCCGCCGGATGTTCAAAAGGGATTCGACACCATCGTGAAGGCCGTCCACGATGCCTTTGCCGCCATTCGCCCCGGGAAGCAGGGCCATGAGATCGATCGGATCGCGAGAGAAGTCGTGACCGCTGCCGGTTACGACGAGTTCCCCCACGGCCTTGGTCACCAGGTGGGCCGGTTCTCCCACGACGGCACCGCGCTGCTCGGCCCGCCCTGGGAGAAGTACGCTCGGAAGCCGTTCCAGGCCCTGGAGGAGAACATGGTCTTCACCATCGAGCCCCGTTTGACGGTCCAGGGCAGGGGGATCTGCACCATCGAGGAGATGGTGGTGGTCGCCCGCGACGGCGCCGAGTTCCTCAGCCATCCACAACGGGAGATCATCCTGATCTGACCCGCCTCTCGCGCCGGGTTTCGCCGCGCGCGCCGCGAAATCGAGGCCCACGCTCCGCCCTTGCCTCGGGGACCGGCACGCATTAACCTGGATGGGCTGCGTCCCCGGGGGAAAAGAGGACGCAAGCGCCAGGAGGAGGAGGATTTCATGCGTCATCTCGGATTCGGTGCGTGGATCGTGCCGGTGGTCTTCTGTGTCGCGGCGGTGTTTCCAACGACCGGTTGGGCGGCCGAGAGGGTTGTCCTCGGGGAGCTCTTCACCGCCACCTGGTGAAGCACCTGCGCGACCGCGGGTCCCGTGGTCACCGCCCTGATGGACACCTACCCCACCACTTTCGCCGTGTATCAGATGCACGTGTCCGACCCGCCCTACAACACGGCATGGGCT
>JAHECW010000059.1 GCA_024641545.1 Acidobacteriota bacterium | reverse complement strand
CCCCCCTACGCCAACGAGGACCGCAGCATCTGGTCCATGGCCAACGCCGAGATCTACAATTGGGACGAGATCCTGCCCGATCTCGAAGCCCGCGGCCACATCTTCCGCACCCATGTCGACACCGAGGTCATCCCCCATCTCTACGAGGAGTACGGCGTCGATCTCGTCGATCACCTCAACGGGATGTTCGCCTTCTGCGTCTGGGACGAACGCACCGGCACGCTCTTCCTCGGCCGCGACCGGGCGGGTGAAAAACCGCTCTACTACTGGTGGAATGACGGCCAGTTGGTGTTCGGTTCCGAACTGCGCGCGATTCTCGCCCACCCCGACGCGCCACGCGCGGTCGACCCGGTCGCGCTGCGCCGCTATCTCCTCCACGACTACTTCCCGGCGCCGCTGAGCCCCATCGCCGGCATCCGCAAGCTCCCCGCCGGCCACGTGCTCACCGTCCGTGACGGCCGGCTCGCCGTGCGCTGCTACTGGGATCTCGCCGACCACTTCACCCAGCCCGAGATCGTCGAAATGAGCCCGGCGGCCATCGCGAACGAGGTCGACCACCGACTGGCGAAGGCGGTGGAGCGGCGACGGCGCGCCGATGTTCCCGTCGGGGTCTTTCTCTCCGGCGGCATCGATTCGTCGGCGGTCCTCGCCCACCTCGCCGACCAGATCGGCCCGGGCGTCCCGGCGTTCTCCCTCGGACACACCGATCTCAACTTCGACGAATCGCGCTTTGCGCGCGAAACCGCACGGTTCTTCAAGGCCGACTTCAACGAGCTGGTCCTCACCGAAGACGATCTCGCCGAGGGCCTGCGTCGAGTCGCCGTGGGTTTTGACGAGCCCCTCGGTGATGCCTCGATCATCCCGACCCATCTGCTCTCCCTCTTCGCAGTCCAGAAGGTCAAGGTCGTGCTCTCGGGCGAGGGCGCCGACGAGCTCTTCGCCGGTTACCCGACCTATATCGGAAACCGGGTCGCCGGCTGGTACCGGAAGATGCCGCCGGTCGTCCGCCGTTCGCTGATCGCCGGAATCCGCAAGATGCTGCCCGTTTCCATGGGCAACGTCAGTCCCGACTACCTCCTGAGCCGGTTCTCGGCCGCGGCCGAACGCGAGCTCGTCGAGCGCCACCACACCTGGTTCGGCAGTCTGCGTCCCGAACGTCACCCCGAAATCCTCTCCGAACAGGTGATGGCGATGCTGGCAACCGACGACCCCTTCGGTTCGGCCAGGCTGCGGGTCCAGGGCAAAAGCCTCCCCGACCCTTTGGCGACGCTGCTTTACTCGGACTTCACCATGTACCTGCAGGATGACCTCCTGACCAAGGTCGACCGGGCGACCATGCTCGCCTCGCTGGAGGCCCGGACGCCTTTTCTCGATCACGATTTCGCCGAGTTTGTCGCCGGCATCCCGTCGCGGCTCAAGCTCCGGGGAATCACGACCAAGGCGATCCTCAGAAAAGCGGTCAGGAAACGGCTGCCTCCGGAGGTGCTGAAGCGGCGCAAGCGCGGTTTCAACATTCCATTCTCACGCTGGTTGCTGCACGGCCTCGGCGATCAGCTCCGCGAGCGATTCTCGGCCGAACGTGTGGCGGCCCGCGGGCTCCTCGACCCGGTCGGAATGGCCCACCTCATCGACGAGCACATGAGCCGGAAAACCGACCACCGCAAACCGCTCTTCTCCCTCCTCGCGCTGGATCTCTGGTGCGACGCCACCTATGGTGAAGGCGCTCCGGTGCCCGTCGCGAGCGCACCCGACGAACCCCGCGCAACCGCATGACCGGCAACCGCCACCCCCCCCTCCTGGTTGCGTGGGCCGTCGTTGTCGTCGTCGGCCTCGGCTGGGGACTCGGCAGCTATGCCCTCGTCGATCAGGACGAGGGCCGAAACGCCGAGGTCGCCCGCGAAATGGCGGAGTCAAACGACTACGTTCTGCCCCATCTCAACGGACTCCCCTACATCGACAAACCGGTGCTCTCGTTCGCGGCCGGAGCAGGGGCCATGGAGCTTCTCGGCCCGACCGAGCTCGCCGCACGGACGGTCCCCTTTCTCTCGACCCTGGCGACGGCGCTGCTGGTTGGTTGGGTCGGCGCCCGCTGGTACGGCCGCGCCGCCGGATGGGTCGCGGGCATCGCCGCCGCCGCGGCTCCCCTGCCCCTGGCCTTTTCCCGTATCGTCATTCTCGACAGCCTCCTCGCCCTCCTCGTGACCTCGGCTCTGCTCGCGTTCCACACTGCGATCGAGGCTCGAGCCGCCCGGCGACCGGAACGCTTCTGGACGTTGATTGCATGGGCCGCCGTCGGGCTCGGCGTTCTGACCAAGGGTCCGGTGGCGTTGGCGGTCCCCTTGATGGTCGCGGCGCCTTACGCTCTGTGGCGCCGGGCATCATGGGCGGTGTGGAACCCGATGGGCCCGCTGCTGGCGGCCGTCATCATCGCGCCCTGGGTGTGGTTCATGGAGGCTCGTCTTCCCGGCTACCTCAAGTACGTCGCGATCACCGAGACCTGGCAGCGGATCAGCAGCGATGAGCTCCAACGGACCCAGCCGTGGTGGTACTTTCTCGTCATCGCCGGCGTCGGGTTCTTCCCCTGGTGGCCGCTGGCCCTGAGCCGTCGACGCCTGGACGCCGGGATCGACCCCAGGAGGGTCTTCTCGTTTCTCTGGCTGCTGGTTCCTCTCGTCTTCTTCTCGATCTCTCGTTCCAAGCTGCCCCAGTACATCCTCCCCCTGATGCCGGCGATCGCCCTCCTGTTGGCCTCGCGGTGGGTTTCCGGTTTCAGCTTGCCGCGACGAACAGCCGTGATTTCTCTCGCCGGCTGGGGCGTCCTCGGCATCGCCATGGCCGGCGCCGGGGCGGGCGCTCTCCGAGAAAGCCGAGTTCCACCGGCCCTCCTGGATGTGCTTCCTGTGCCCGCGTTGCTGATGGCGGCGCTGTGCCTGGTTTCGATCATCGGTGCTGTCGCCGCGCTTCGGAGAGAGAACGGTCCATGGCTGATCGCCACCTTGAGTCTGCCACTCGTCGCCATCCCGGTGGTTCTCTTCCCGGTGATCGAAGTCATGGCCGAGCTCCGCTCGGAGCGCGCCCTGGTGAAGCTGGTCCGGACCGAGCTCCCGGACGAGACCGAGGTGCTGGGGTTGGAAAGCTGGCGCCCTTCGGTCTCGTTCTACCTCCAGCAACCGGTGCCGATACTGAGCGCCAACGGAGAAGAACTTCGAAGCAACTACATCCTGCGCACCTACGACGAGTGGGTGGATGTCGACGGTACTCTCCGACCCGCACCGGCCCTGACGTCCGGTTTGGATTCGTGCAACCAACCCACTGTGTATCTGGTCCACGCGCGCCGACCCGACCTTCAACAAGCCCTCGACGAAGCCGGTCTCGAGAAGATCTGGACCGGTCCCAAGCTTCACGCCTACTTCTGCGATCCGGCGGTGCCGGTCACCGACACGGGAGAGGACCCGGCCGCTATCCCGGGAGAGACCGCAAGCTGAGCGGTTCGTGAACCTCGAAATCAGCGGGCGGAACCGGAAGGCAACGCCGGCCGAGCGATCTTCGATATCTCCCGACTTTGCATGTTTTTCATTCACGGCTGATAGGATTCCGACTTATAATCGAGGACTGGGAGTGTCATGAATCCGTCAGATCCCTCAGGTCAACCGGCTGAAACGACGCCGGAAGTCCGCCCACGGCGCAGTGAGGAAACATCGGCGAGTCGGGCCGCACAGTCCGGCGGGCCGCGCCCGCTGCTCAAGTGCCTCATCGTTTCGCACGACGACGATGTTCGATCACTCCTCGACTCCATGCTCAAGGTGAGGCGCCACCTGGTGACCACCTGCGATCACGTCGACATCGAAGACGTCGATGTCGTCGAGTTCTCCCCCCACCTGGCGATCATCGATTGGCGGCTGCCCGACGGCCGCGCGCCGGAGCTGGTCCACCGGATTCACAGCGACACCCGTCTGGCCTCCACGTGCCAGATCCTCGCGGTGGTCGATTCCTACACCAGCTCCGAAGTCTCGACGATTCTCGACACCGGGGTCTGCGATGTCCTGAACGAACCCCTCGAACCGGCAGCGGTGGAGGCGCGGATCCGCGTTCACGAGCACATCGCCGCCGAGTTTCTCAAGTTGGAAAAGGCCTACGCCGAGCTTCGTCAAAGCCATGAACGACTGCTCATTTCCTGCGGCGGACAGGAGGACGGACTCTGGGACGTCAACGTCCGCACCGGTGAGCTCACCCTCTCGCCCGAATGGGAGGTTCTCATCGGCCCCGAAGTTCCCCGGCGGACCAACCTCGACATGTGGCTTGAACATGTCGACGAAGAAGACCGCGATCGGATCCGCCAGCTCGTCGAATCGGCGGCGCGGGGCGAGCTCCAGTCCCTCGAAGAGCACTACCGGCTGATCACCTCCAACGGGAATCTCCGTCGTTTCACGATGCGCGGTGAGACGGTCCGTGACGACAACGGCGAGGCCCTCCGCCTGGTCTGTCGCCACAGCGACGTCACCGACGACAAGATCACCTACGAGGAACCCCGTACGAACCTGCTGATCGATCCGCTCACCCGCCTCGCCAGCAGGACGGTGCTCCTGGATCGCCTCCGTCATGCCTTCGCCCGGGCCTCACGGATGAAGGACAAGCCCTTCGCGGTGCTGTTCTTCGACATCGATCGGTTCAAGACCGTCAACGACAGTCTCGGCCATCTCGTCGGCGACACGCTGCTCATGGCCATCGCCGATCGGGTTCGTTCCATCTGCCGCCCCAGCGACACGGTCTGTCGATTCGGCGGCGACGAGTTCGTGATCGTCGCCGAAGACGTCGAGTCGGTGCGGGACGCGACCGGCATCGCCGAACGGCTCCACCGCGAGTTCCAGATCCCATTCCAGCTCGGGGAATCCGAGGCCTATGCCACCGTCAGCACCGGGATCGCGATGTGGCACCAGGGGTATGAGAAACCCGAGAATCTCCTTCGCGACGCCGACAACGCCATGTACCGCGCCAAGGATCTCGGGCGAAACCGGTACGCGGTTTTCGACGAAAAGATGCACGCCGAAGTGGTCGCCACCCTCGAGCTCGAGAACGACCTGCGACGCGCCGTGACCCGCAAGGAGTTCCGGCCCTTCTACCAGCCGATCATCTCCCTCGCCAAGGGCAACCTCGTCGGGTTCGAGGTTCTCGCGCGATGGGACCACCCGACCCGCGGCCTGGTCCTCCCCGGCGAGTTCATTCCGGCTTCCGAAGAGATGGGGATCGCGGTCCAGATCGACCGCATCGTCGCAGATGTGGCATGCCGCCAGGTCCGACCGTGGCAGGTCCAGTACCGAATGGATCCACCCATTTCAATCAGTCTCAACATCTCGACGACCCAGTTCCTCCAGCTCGAGCTGGTCTCCAGAATCGACCACACCCTCCGCCAGAACGGTCTCTACGGCAGGGACATCAAGCTCGAGGTCACTGAAAGCGTGCTCATGGAGAACACCGTCCACGCCACGGCCATGTTGGATCAGCTCTCCGCCCTCGACATCGGGTTGAGCATCGATGACTTCGGAACCGGATACTCCTCGTTGTCATATCTCAAGCGATTCGAGATCGACTCGCTCAAGATCGACTACTCGTTCGTGACCAGAATGCTCGATGATGTGGACTCGATGGAAATCGTCCGCACCATCATCGATCTCGGTCGGAACCTCGGCAAGACCACCATCGCCGAGGGGGTGGAGACCGATGCTCAGCTCGAGGCGCTGCGCGAGATGGGTGTCGACCAGGTCCAGGGCTTCTACATCGCCAGACCGATGCCCGCTCAAGCCGCCGCGGAGCTCCTCGACCGCATCCACCTGTCGAGAAATCACCTTCAGACTCTCCTGGTGGATCATCTCGTCGAAGAACAGAACATCGACCTCGACTAGCCCGTCGTTCCCACCGGGTTCCGTCACCAGGGCGGCGGGACGCGGCGGCCGGTCGGGTCCTGTCGGTTCGCGGCGCGGCGGCGGACCTCTTCGGTACGCTGCACTCTCCGGGCTGAGAACACACGGAGGGACGGCGGGCATCGTCAGCCGCAGTCGCCGGCCGGTGAAAACGAAGGGCTCGGACGGGTCGCATTTCCGATCGCCGAGAATTCAATTCGATGGGCGCACATCGCCGGGGCCTGTGTTAAGCTCATGGGCGGCACAATTATCGGAGTCATCACGTCTCGCAGCCCGGCTCAGAACCGGTGAAGGGATGCGAATTGCGACGAAGCTCGAGCGGCAAGAACGCAACCGCGTCGAAACAGACTCGACTGTGTTACCCAACACGAAAATTGAGATTCAATCTGCCGGCCGGGATCCCGATCGAGCTGCCGCCGGGCACCCTCGAGCTCACGGATCCAGGGCGGGTATCTTGGTGAACCAACCATAGAGGAGGGGGAGATGAGTCATTTTTCTTCACACCGGCTGAGCACGACAGGGAAGATCTTTCTTGTTGCAGCCATCATCGGTCTCTTCGCGATTCCCGGCGAGGCCATCGACCTGTCCGGTTCGTCGGGCAAGTACACGCTGAACCTGGATGTCACCGTTTCGTGGGGCGCCCGTTACCGGGTCCAGGACATCGACACGGCGATCGTCAGCCCGTTCGAGGGCGGGACGGCGTGGTCGGTCAACGGTGATGACGGCGACCTCAACTTCAAGAAAGGGAGCATCGTCAGCAACGCACCGAAGGCCACCATCGATTTCGGTTTCGGCTACGATCTCGGCGGCAACTACAGCATCGGGTTCTTCACCCGCGGCTCCTCCTTCTACGACTTCGCTCTCAAGCAGAGTTGCTGCGAGCGCACCGAGCTCACCGACGAGGCGCTCGACTGGGCGGGGAGCCGAACCGAACTCCTCGACGCCTACTTGTGGTGGCAGTTTCCCATCGGCGAGATCCGGGTCGGCCAGCAGGTTCTCAACTGGGGTGAAAGCACATTCATCCAGGGCGGATTGAGCATGATCAACCCAGTTGACGTCTCGGCGCTCCGGGTCCCGGGTTCCGAGCTCCGCGAGGCCTTCCGGCCCGTGGGAATGGTCTGGGCCTCCTTCGACCTGTCGAGCAACCTCTCCGTCGAAGGCTTCTACGAGTACGAGTGGGAACCCATCGTCATCGATCCCCCGGGGACCTACTTCTCGACCAACGACTTCGCCGGAAAAGGCGGAGAGGACGTTTTTCTCGCCTTCGCCAGCTTCCCCGACACCGGCGAACAGCCGTTCTTCATGGGGCCGAATAGGGACACCTTGTACCCCTACCCGTTCATGAGCGTCCCCCGCGGTCAGACGCAAGACGCCAAGGACGGCGGTCAGTACGGTCTGTCGCTGAAGTGGTACGTCCCGAGCTTGGGCGGGACCGAGTTCGGTCTCTACTACATGAACATCCACAGCCGGCTGCCGACCATCAACGGCGTCACCGGCACCGCGCAGGCGGCCGGACAAGGATTGGCGGCGGCGCCCGGCGTGGCGCTCGCGGTCTATGCCGCTCTCGGGGTTCCGCCGGGGGTCAGCCCTGCGGCCGATGCGGCGGCCGCCGGCGCGGCCCAGGCGGCGGTGACCTCGATCTACGCCCAGTCGGCCACCTGGTACACAGCGTACCCGGAGGACATCAAACTCTACGGGTTGAGCTGGAACGCCCAGCTCGGAACCTCGGGCATCGCCTTCCAGGGTGAGGTCACGTACAAGCAGGACGCACCCTACCAAGCCGACGACGTCGAGGTGCTCTTCGCGGCGCTGTCGCCGATCTCGGCCGGTCTCGCGGCGGTCAACCAGGTCGCGCCCGGCGGGCTCGGATTCGAGGATGACGTCATCGGCTACCGCCGGCTCGATTCCTCACAGCTCCAGTTCACCCTCACCAAGGTCTTCTCCAACATTCTCGGCGCCGACCAGGGGGTGTTGGTCGGCGAGTTCGGTTTCAACAAGGTCTGGGACATGCCGTCGAAGGACGAGCTTCGATTCGACGGACCGGGAACCTACACCAGCGGAAATCCGCTCATGTCGCTCCCGGGAGGCGCCCACGCGGGTAAACCATACGAGCTCCCCGAGCACTTCGCCGACGATTTCTCCTGGGGCTACCGGCTCGCCGGAAGGCTGGACTACAACAACGCCATCGGCCCCTGGGGCTTGTCCCCCCGATTCGCGTGGTCGCACGATGTCGACGGCGTCACTCCCGGGCCCGGCGGAAACTTCATCGCCGGTAACATGGCGGTAACGGTCGGCATCGCGGCGACCTATCAGAACACCTGGGAGATCGACCTCAGCTACACCTCGTTCATGGGGGCAGGCCGCTGGAACCTCATCAACGACCGCGATTTCATCGGCGGTTTTGTCAAGTACTCGTTCTAGGCGAAGGGAGAGACAACCATGCGAATGAACCCGAAAACCATCCTCGGCCTCGCGCTGGTATTTGCCGTCTGCTCGACGGCCACGGTGTGGGCCGGGCTCACACCCGAAGAAATCGCCAAGCTCGGCAAGGAACTCACCCCCATGGGCGCCGAGAAGGCGGGCAACGCCGACGGCACGATTCCCGCTTGGGACGGCGGCCTGACGAAATTCCCGGCCGGCTACACACCGGGAGAGCACTATGTCGATCCGTATGCCGGCGATGCGGCCCAGTTCACCATCACCGCGGCGAACATAGCGACCTATGCCGACAAGCTCACCCCGGGGCAACAGGCGCTGCTCAAGGCCTACCCCGACACCTACGAAATGAATGTCTACCCGACCCACCGCAGTGCCGCCTACCCAAAGCGGATCTATGACAAAACCATCGAGAATGCCAAGACCGCCGAGCTCGCTCCGGGCGGCAACGGCATTACCGGCGCCATCAACGGCGTTCCCTTTCCGATCCCCAAGAACGGCCAGGAGGTGATCTGGAACCACCTCGTGCGCTATCGCGCCGACAGCGCCGCCCGGGACATCGGCCAGGCGGCCCCGACCCGCGGTGGGAGCTACACCCTGGTCCAGTTCCACGACGAGTTCTACATGCAGTACAGCATGGAAGGCATGACCGAGACCGATCTCAACAACCGGATCTTCTTCTTCAAACAAGAGGTCATGGCCCCGGCTCGTCTCGCGGGCGGCATCCTGCTCGTCGCCGAGACCATGGACCAGGTCAAGGAACACCGCAACGCGTGGCTTTACAACCCGGGTCAGCGGCGGGTGCGCCGCGCGCCCAACGTCGCCTATGACAACCCGGGCACCGCCGCCGACGCCATGCGGACCTCGGATCAGCTCGACATGTACAACGGCGCCATCGACCGCTATGACTGGAAGCTCGTTGGCAAGAAGGAAATCTACGTTCCCTACAACTCCTACAAGCTCCAGGACCCGAGCGTGAAGTTCAAGGAGATTCTGACTCCCCTTCACATCAACCAGGACCTCGTGCGTTACGAACTGCACCGGGTCTGGGTGGTGGACGCGACCCTCAAGGAAGGCGCCCGCCACATCTACAAGCGGCGCACCTTCTATCTCGACGAGGACAGCTGGCAGATCGTGGTCGTCGACTGCTACGACCAGCGCGACCAGTTGTGGCGAGTGTCGGAAGGTCACGCCATGAGCTACTACAACGTGCCGGCCCTCTGGACCTCGCTCGAGGTCCACACCGATCTCCAGGCGGGTCGCTATCTGGCCGTCGGTCTCAACAGCGAAAACGCGCCGTACCAGTTCTTTATCAAACGCTCGCTCGAGGACTACACCCCAGCGGCGCTGCGCCGCGAAGGCAAGCGTTGATCTACTGACAGAGAGGCGGGCGGACCGGCAACGGCCCGCCCGCTTTACGACCGACACCAACCAGGAGAGCCATCCATGGACATCACCCCATCGGGCATTGATCCCGCCCGCCGTACCGGGCGTTTTGAAATCAGGTACTGGAATCCTTGCCCGTGGGCCGTGATCGCCGCCCTTCTCGTCGTCGCGCTCGCACTTGGAACCGGAATTGCGACCGCCCAGGACGCCGATGAAGAAGTCTCGGTCATCGCGCCGCTCGCGTCCAGGTCGCTCATCCTCGACGCGGTGGCCCTCGCCGACCGTCTGGTGGCGGTCGGCGAGCGCGGCCATGTCCTCATCTCAGAGGACGGTGGTGCGAGCTGGCGGCAGGTCGAGGTCCCGACCAAGGCGATGCTGACCGCCGTCGCCTTTGTCGATAACCAGGTCGGGGTCGCCGTCGGTCACGACTCGGTCATCCTCCGAACCACCGACGGCGGCGAGACCTGGAGCCTGGTCTACAGCGCTCCCGAAGATGAGTCGCCGTTCTTCGACGTCTGGTTCGCGGATGCCGACAACGGCATCGCCGTCGGCGCCTACGGAAGTCACTATTCGACGGTCGACGGCGGCATGACCTGGGATTTCGAGCCTCTCGGCGACACCGATTGGCACCTTCACGAAATCTCCCGCGCCGACAACGGCAGGCTCTATATGGCCGCCGAGGCCGGGATGGCCTACCGCTCGGATGATGACGGGGCGACCTGGACCGAACTGCCGTCGCCCTACGAGGGTTCGTATTTCGGTGTGCTCCCCTTGGACGGCGACACCGTCTTGTTCTTCGGCCTTCGCGGCCATCTCTTCCGATCGGAGGACGCCGGCGAAGACTGGCAGGAGATCCCCACCGGAACCGAGGCCCTGCTCACCAACGGCGTCCGGCTCGCCGACGGGACCGTCGTCGTCGTCGGCCTCGGCGGGGCCGTCCTGATCTCAACCGACGGTGGCAGGACTTTCAGCTTCCACCAGCAGCCCGGCCGCCGCGGCATCTCGGCCGTGGTCGAGACAGCGAACGGCTCGCTCCTGCTGGTCGGGGAGTTCGGGGTTCGGATGGCGACGATCACCGAGCTCACCACGGCGGCGGACTGAGGGGGAGGAAGCCATGAAAGAAATGTTGGATAAGTTCGTCTTCGGCCATCGCCGGGCGGTGGTCGGTCTCTTTCTCGTGCTCACGGCCGTCATGCTCTGGCAGGCCTCCCACCTCAAGATCGACGCCGGCTTCGCCAAGCTCCTGCCCCTCAAACATCCGTACATGCAGACCTTCGTCGAGTACCGCGACGCCTACGGCGGCGCCAACAAGGTCGTGATCGCCATCAAGGCCAGACAAGGGGACATCTTCACTCCCGAGTTCTTCGAAGTCCTCGCCGAGGTCACCGACGAGGTCTTCTTCATCAACGGTGTCGATCGCACCCGGGTCATGTCGCTCTTCACGCCCAACGTCCGCTTCACCGAGGTGGTGGAGGACGGAATCTCCGGCGGCAACGTCATCCCGGACGATTTCGAACCGACCCCGGAGGGCCTCGCAGCGGTCCGCGAGAACATCCTCAAGTCGAACTACATGGGACGGCTGGTGGCCAACGACTTCTCCGCCGCCATCGTCGTCGCCGAGCTCCTCGAGGTCAACCCCGACACCGGTGAGAAGCTCGATGTCATCGACGTGGCGAACCAGTTCGAGGGTATCCGCGAGAAGTACAGTGCCGACCCCGTGGGTTCGGCATTCGACTACCACATCATCGGCTTCGCCAAGGTCATCGGCGACATCGCCGCCGGCGCCGCCCGGGTGGTGCTCTTCTTCCTCATTGCCTTCGCCATCACCGCGGTCTTCGTCTTTGTCTACTCGCAGAGCGTCAAGATGACGGTGATCGTCGTCGGCTGCTCACTGATGGCGGTGATCTGGCAGCTCGGGCTGCTCACGCTGCTCGGCTTCGGCATCGACCCGATGTCGATCCTGGTGCCGTTCCTGGTCTTCGCCATCGGCGTCAGCCACGGTGTCCAGATGGTCAGCGCCTTCCGCGCCGAGGTCGGCCAGGGAGCCGACAGTCTGATCGCGGCGCGCTCGACCTTCCGCCGCCTGCTGGTTCCGGGCGGGATCGCGCTGCTGTCGGACACCATCGGTTTCATCACCATCATGCTCATCGAGATCCGGATGATCCAGGAGATGGCCATCACCGCGAGTCTCGGTGTCGCCATCATCATCCTCACCGATCTCATCCTGGTGCCGGTGCTGCTGTCCTATGTCCGTCTCGATGAGGCTTATATGGCCAGGATGCTCGACCGGGCGGCGAACCAGGACCACATCTGGACGTCGTTGGCCAAGGTGGCGACACCCCGGAATGCGACCATCATCATCGCGGTTGCGGCGGTTCTCTTCGTCGCCGGCAGCTGGAAGGCGACCCAGATCAAGATCGGCGATCTCCACGCCGGGGTGCCCGAGCTCCGGGCGAGCTCGCAGTACAACATCGACACCGATGTCATCACCAGCCACTTCGCCATCGGCGTCGATGTCATCACGACCATCATCGAAACCCACCCGGAGGCCTGCACCGAGTACGAGACCATGAACCTCGTCGACGACTTCGAGTGGACCATCAGCAACGTCGAAGGCGTCCAGTCGGTCTTCGGCATCGCCATGGTCGCCAAGATCATCAACGCCGGTTGGAACGAAGGTTCGCTCAAGTGGCGCGAGCTGCCGCGCAACCCGTCGACGATGGCCCAGGCCGTGACCTATATCGACACCAGCACCGGACTGCTCAACGGCGAGTGCAGCGTCATGCCGGTCTACATCTACACCATTGACCACAAGGCGGAGACCATCGACCGGGTGGTGGCCGCTGTCAAGGCGTTCAACGACGAGCACGGAACCGACGACATCAAGTTCCGCCTCGCCACCGGCAACGTCGGCGTCATGGCGGCGACCAACGAGGCGGTCTCGGAGGCCCAGTTCCCGATGCTCATGTGGGTCTTTGCCGCCATCATCCTGCTCTGTCTGATCACCTTCAGATCCGTCAAGGCGACCCTCAGCATCGTGATCCCTCTGGGTCTGGTGTCGATCCTCGCCTACGCTCTGATGGCCTACCTCGAGATCGGCCTCAAGACTTCGACCCTGCCGGTCGTGGCTCTCGGCGTCGGCATCGGGGTCGACTACGGCATCTACATCTACAGCCGGTTCAAGAGCTTCCTCGCCGACGGCCTGGAGCTCCAGACCGCCTATCTCGAGACTCTCAGGGTGACCGGCGTCGGGGTGGTCTTCACCGGCATCACCCTGGCCATGGGTGTCGCCACGTGGATCTTCGCACCCATCAAGTTCCAGGCCGACATGGGGATCCTCCTGACCTTCATGTTCCTGCTCAACATGCTCGGCGCCATCGTGCTGCTGCCGGCTCTGGCCTGTTGGTTCAAACCGAAGGGGTAGGAACGAATTTTGAATTTTGAATTTTGAATTTCATCGCAGAGTGATCGTCGAGCAGGCGGCCCATGGCCGCCTGCTCTGTTTTTCAGAGGATTGTCTACAGTGGTGGCGAAATGGAGAGACACATGATGAAACGCCTCGTTCTTGTTGGACTGCTGACCATGCTCACCGCGTGCGCGGCGCCGGTGGAGTACGACGTGGTGCTGCGCGGGGGCACCCTCTACGACGGCAGCGGTGCTGCTCCCGTGGTGGGCGATCTCGCCATCGACGGAGACACGATCGTCGCCATCGGCGATCTCGGACGCGCCGAGGGGCGGACCGAGCTCGATGTCCGGGGTCACGCGGTCGCGCCCGGCTTCATCAACATGCTCTCGTGGGCGGTCGTCTCGCTCATCGAGGACGGCGATTCGCAGAGCGACATTCGCCAGGGCGTGACCCTCGAGGTCATGGGCGAGGGCAACTCGATGGGTCCGCTCAACGAGGCCATGGAAGAGGAGGCGATCAAACGCCAGGGAGACATCAAGTTCGACATCGAGTGGACCTCGTTGGACGAGTACCTTCGCTTCCTCGAGAACCGCGGGATTTCAACCAACGTGGCGTCCTTCATCGGCGCCGCGACCCCACGGGAGTATGTCATCGGCTATGACGACCGCGACCCCACGCCGGAGGAGCTCGAGGAGATGCGGGCCATCGTCCGCACCGCCATGGCCGACGGCGCCATGGGGGTCGCATCGGCGCTCATCTATCCGCCGGGGAGTTTTGCCGAGGCGGATGAGCTGACCGCCCTCGCCGAGGTCGCCGCGGAGTACGACGGAATGTACATCTCGCACATCCGCGGTGAAGGCGCGCACCTGGTCGACGCGGTCGACGAGCTCATCGATGTCGCGCGGGACACCGGCGTCCGCGCCGAGATCTACCACTTCAAGGCCTCCGGTCGGGCCAACTGGCCGCTCTTCGACCGGGCCGTGGGGGCCGTCGAACGGGCACGGGCCGACGGAATCGAGATCACCGCCGATGTCTACACCTACCCGGCCGGCGCCACGGGCTTGAACGCCAGCATGCCGCCGTGGGTCCAGGAGGGCGGATTCGACAGATCACTCGAACGCCTCGCCGACCCCGAGCTGCGCAAGCGCATCGCCCGTGAGATGCTCGAGGAGTCCGACGACTGGGAGAACATGTACCTGGGCGCTGGCTCGCCGGAAAACATCCTTCTCGTCGGCTTCAACACCCCGGAGCTCAAGCCGTACACCGGCAAGAGCCTCGCCGAGGTCGCCGTCATGCGGGGAACCTCGCCCGAGGTCACCGCCATGGACCTCATCGTCGAGGACGGATCGCGGGTCGACACGATCTACTTCAGCCAGTCCGAAGAGGTTCTGAAACGAGCGGTCGCCCTGCCCTGGGTGAGCTTCTGTTCCGACGAGGCCTCCCCCACCGCCGCCGGCGTTTTTCTCGAGAGCAACGCCCACCCCCGCGCCTACGGCAGCTTCGCCCGCCTGCTCGCAAAGTACGTCCGCGACGAAAAGGTGATCCCGCTCGAGGAGGCCATCCGCAAGCTCACCGGCTTGCCCGCCGCCAACCTCAAGCTCGACCGGCGCGGCCTGCTCCGCGAGGGCTACTTCGCCGATGTCGTGGTCTTTGACCCCGAGACCATCCAGGACCACGCGACCTTCGTCGAACCGCATCAGTACGCGACGGGGGTGGAGTCCGTCTTCGTCAATGGGGTCCAGGTCATCAAGGACGGCGAACACACCGGCGCGACGCCGGGACGTGTCGTCCGAGGCCCGGGTTGGAACACCGGCGGGTGAGCCGGTTGGCCAATCAAACCGGGAAGATGTAGGATTCAATTCACAAGAAGGGGGCTCTGATAATGCTCAATAATCTCAATATCAACCGGATGGCGGCGCTCACCTTTGCCGTTGCGGTGATCGTCGGATTCGGAACCAACCAGGCTTTCTCCCAGGCGGCCGTCAACGAGATCCGCATCGACCAGACGAGCACCGACAACGACGAGTACTTCGAACTCGTGGGGACGGCGAGCACGAGCCTGACCGGTCTCACCTATCTGGTCATCGGCGACGGCGCCGGAGGCTCCGGCACCATCGAAGCCGTGGTCGATCTGACCGGTCAGACGATTCCGGCGGACGGGTTCTTCGTCGCCGCTGAAGCCACGTTCACCTTCGGCACGGCGGATTTCACGACAAACCTCAACTTCGAGAACTCCGACAATGTCACCCACCTGCTGGTGAGCGGCTTCACCGGCGCCGACGGCGACGATCTCGACACCAACGACGACTGCGTGTTGGACGTCACCCCGTGGACCGCCGTGGTCGACGGCGTCGCCCTCATCGAGGAGGCGAATCCACCTACGGGCACCGAATGCCACTACGCCGATTCGCTGATGCTGCCCACCGTCGGACCCGACGGCACGTTCGTTCCGGGCCAGGTCGGCCGCGACCCCGACGGCAGCGGCCCGTGGATCATCGGTGTCTTCGATCTGAGCGGCGGAACCGACTCCCCCGGAGCGAGCAATACGGGGACGATTCCGGTCGAGCTCATGTCTTTCGACGTCGAGTAGCTGCGACCCGAATCACTCACGAATCCGCGGCATCGGACCGGCCGGCAGACCGGTGCCGTTGGTTCGGCCCCCGGCCCATCTCGGGGCTCGGAGGGGAGAGGGCAGGGTTCCCACCGCCACGGCCGCGACCCGTGTCCCGGTCCCGCACGCTGTTGCCGCGCCATCGGGCCCGGGCACGGTCACGAATACGGGAAGGGGAACGGACGCGGACGCGGGATGAAAGTCGGTATACTTTCCGATCGGAGGAAGTTCATGGCCACACCGCACATCAACGCCGAACCCGGCGATTTCGCGCCCACGGTCCTCATGCCCGGCGACCCGCTGCGGGCGAAGTACATCGCCGAGACCTACCTCGATGGCGCGAAACAGGTCTGTGATGTCCGCAGCGTCCTCGGTTTCACCGGCAGCTATCACGGTCTCGGGCTCTCGGTCATGGCGCACGGGATGGGAATCCCCTCGGCGTCGATCTATTTCTCCGAGCTGATGCAGCACTTCGGTGTCAAACGCATCATCCGGGTCGGCAGCTGCGGCACCTCTCACCCGGAGGTCGAGCTCCGCGACATCATCATCGCTCTGGGCGCGTCCACCGACTCCGCGGTCAACCGGATGCGCTTCGGGGGCCACGACCTCGCCGCGCTCGCGAGCTTCAACCTCGTCCGCCACGCTGTGGACATCGCCGAGGCGCGCGATCTGCCCCATCACGTCGGCAACATCTTCTCCGCCGATCTCTTCTACACGCCCGAGCCCGAGCTCTTCGCGCTCATGGCCAAGTACCGGATCCTCGGGGTCGAGATGGAATCGGCGGGGCTCTATCCCCTCGCCGCCGAGCACGGAGCCGAGGCGCTCGCGGTGTGCACCGTCAGCGACAACATCCGAACCGGTGAGAGGCTGAGTTCGGCCGACCGGCAGACGAGCTTCAACGACATGATCGAGCTCGCCCTCGAGACCGCTGTGGCCGCCGAAGGCGTTTGAACCGCGAAGACCTCTCAGTCACTTGTCAACACCGCACCGGTCGAGGCACTGGTCACCATCTTCGCGTAGCGCTTGAGCCAGCGACTGGTGGTCGTGGTTTCGAACGGCGGCAGGTCCCCGAGCCGCGCTGCGATCTCGTCGCCGCCCAGCCGCACATCGAGGGTCCTGGCATCGATGTCGATCTCGATGATGTCGCCCGGTTGCAGCGCCGCGATGGGTCCCCGCGCGGCGGCCTCGGGGCTGATGTGGCCGATGCAGGCGCCGCGGGTCCCGCCCGAGAACCGGCCGTCGGTGATGAGCGCGACCGTCTCGCCGAGACCCATCCCCATGATGGCGCTGGTCGGGCTCAGCATCTCCTGCATCCCGGGCCCGCCGGCCGGCCCCTCGTAGCGGATGACCACCACGTCGCCGGCAACGACCTCGCCGGCATAGATGCCGCTCAAGGCGTCGTCCTGCGACTCGTAGATCCTGGCCGGGCCGCTGTGGCGGCGCATGGCGGCGTCCACCGCCCCGGTCTTCACCACCGCCCCTTCGGGCGCCAGATTGCCGAAGAGCACCGCCAGCCCGCCGGTCTTCGAGTGGGGCTCGTCGAACGGTAGGATGACCCCGCGGTCTCCGACCTCGGCCTGGGCGAGGACCTCGCCGAAGCTCGGACCGCCCGATGTCGGTCGATCCTCGTGGAGGATGCCCGTCGCCCGTTGCAGCTCGGCCAGCAGGGCGGGAATGCCGCCGGCGCGGTGGAGGTCCTCCATGTGGAGCTTGGAGGCCGGCGAGATCTTGCACAGTTGCGGCACCCGATCGGCGATCTCGTTGAGCCGGCGGAGGTCAAAGTCGATCCCCGCCTCGCGGGCGATGGCGAGGAGGTGGAGCACGGTGTTCGAGCTGCCTCCCATGACCATGTCGAGGGCGAAGGCGTCGTCGAATGCCTCGGCCACGGCGATCCGACGGGCCGTGACGTCGCCGTCGATGAGGCGCACGATCTCCCGGCCGGCCCGCTCCGCGAGCGCGGTCCGTTCGTCGCTCTTCGCCAGCGCGGTGCCGTTGAAGGGCAGGGCCAGCCCGAGGGCTTCCGAGATGCAGTTCATGCTGTTGGCGGTGAAGAGTCCGCTGCACGAACCGCAGGCCGGGCAGCCGTTGTCCTCGAGCTCCTTGAGCTCGGCCTCGTCGATGGTCCCCGCCTTGAACGCCCCCACTCCCTCGAAGACGCTGATGAGGTCCACCGTCCGGCCATCCGCGGTCCGCCCCGCCGGCATCGGTCCGCCGCTGACGAAGATCGTCGGAATGTCGAGCCGCATGGCCGCCATGAGCATCCCGGGGACGATCTTGTCGCAGTTGGGGATGCACACCATGCCGTCGAATTGATGGGCCGAGATCATGGTCTCCACCGAATCGGCGATGAGCTCGCGGCTCGGGAGTGAGAACTTCATCCCGCCGTGGCCCATGGCGATTCCGTCATCCACCGCGATGGTGTTGAACTCGAAGGGCACCCCGCCGGCGGCCCGGACCGACGCCTTGACGATCCGGGCGAACTCGTCGAGGTGGACGTGGCCGGGAACGATGTCGGCGTAGGAGTTGACCACCGCCACGAAGGGCTTGCCCATATCCTCGTCGCGAACCCCCGTCGCCTTGAGCAGCGAACGGTGGGGCGCACACTCCGCCCCCTTGGTGATCCGGTCCGAACGCAGCGGCTTCGCGACATTCGTTGCCTTCTTCATCCTCGTCTCCAAAAAAACCAACCGCCCCCGGTTGGGGGGGCGGTGAGAGCTCGGTGCCTGCCCAACCGGGTGTCAATCACGCTCTCGAATAAGAAGAGCGAGGATCGGGTCTCCCGGATGGTGATTCTGGCGGTCCATCGTTTCCATGACGATCGACAGTATCCCCGTCGCCCGGAGAAGTCAAAACCCGCTCCGGCTTGACGAACCCCCTCACTCGCGATAGCGTCGAAGGTGATGAACATCGACATCACGACCCACCACCCGCGCCGGGCGCTCGTCGCCGCCACCGCCACTACCAGGCCGGACGGCTGAACCCGGTTGGGCTGATTGACCGCGAGTCACACCGCCCCCAGCCGGGGGCGGTTTTTTGTTTGAAAGGACTGCAACGATGAAGATCCTCAAGTTCGGCGGTTCGTCCCTCGCTTCTGCGGAGCGATTCAGCGCCGTCGCCGAAATCGTCGAAAAGAGCCTCGCCACCGATCGGGTCGCGGTGGTGGTCTCCGCCATGGCAGGGATCACCGACGCCCTCGTCGCCATCGGCAGGGAGGCCGCATCGGGCCGGGATTACCACGCTCGTCTCGAGGACCTCCGCGCCCGTCACCACGAGACCGCCTCCGAGCTCCTCAACGCGGACGCAGCCGCCGAGGTCGCCACCGCGATCGATCGGGTGTTGGATGACCTCGGCCGGTTGCTGCACGGTGTTTCGTTGGTGGGAGAGTGCACGCCGCGAACCGCCGACAGTGTCCTGAGCTGCGGCGAACGACTCTCGGCGAGGCTCCTCGCGGCCGCGCTGTGCGCCGGCAACACCCAGGCCGAGTACTGCGACGCCCGCACTCTCATCGTCAGCGATCGTTCGTTCGGCAACGCCCGGGTCGACATGGAGTCGACGGGAGCACGCGTCCGCGGGCGCTTCGCCGCAACCGGGCCGACCCCGATCATCACCGGGTTCATCGCTGCCGACCCGAACGGCGAGACCACGACCCTGGGCAGGGGTGGATCCGACTACACGGCGGCGATCATCGGAGCGGCGCTCGGAGCGGACTGCGTCGAGATCTGGACCGATGTCGACGGCGTCATGAGCGCCGACCCGCGGATGGTCCCGGGCGCGTTCAGCCTCGCTGCCATGAGCTACGACGAGCTCATGGAACTGTCGCACTTCGGCGCCAAGGTCGTCTACCCACCCACCCTCCGGCCGGCGCGCGCCCAGGCCATCCCCCTCGTCATCCGCAACACCTTCAATCCGTCCTTCGCAGGGACCAAAGTCATCGAAGAGATCCGCGGCAACGGCAACCTGATCCGCGGCATCTCGGCGGTGGACGAGGTCGCGCTGCTCCGCCTGGAGGGCGACGGGATGGTGGGGGTCCCGGGGATCGCTTCGCGCCTCTTCGGGGTCCTCGCCCGGCGTGAGATCAGCGTCATCCTCATCTCGCAGGCATCCAGCGAACACTCCATCTGTTTCGCCGTCGAACCGGGCGCTGTCGACGAGGCGCAGCGGCGGGTGGACGCCGAGTTCGAGCTCGAACGCGGCGCCGGTCTGGTCAACGACGTGGTCGTGGAAACCGGTTTTTCGATCATTGCCGTGGTCGGTGAGGCGATGTGCCGCATCCCGGGCATCGCCGGCCGCCTCTTCAGCGCCCTCGGCGGGAGCGGGATCAACATCCGAGCCATCGCCCAGGGCTCGTCCGAGCTCAACATCTCGTTCGTCGTGGCCGGCTCCGATCAAGCCGCCGCGGTCGTCGCCGTCCACGATGCATTCTTCCCCCCGGGCTCGCAACCGGTCGCAGGGGGGGTCTGACGATGCACCTCGTCAGCACCAACGGCGGTGATCGGCCGATCACGTTTCGCGACGCGATCTTCGAGTCGATGGCGGCCGACGGTGGGCTCTTCACGCCGCGGGAGCTCAGCCCGGTCCCGTCGTCAACCCTCGCCTCGTTCCGGGGCGCGGATTTCAAAGCCGTCTCGAGAACCCTGGCGCGGCACCTTCTCGGCGGCGAGTTCGACAACGAAACCCTCGACGAGATCGTCGACACGGCTCTCGACTTCCCGATTCCGCTCACCGAACCGGAGGACGGCGTCCGCCTGCTCGAACTCTTCCACGGCCCCACTCTCGCCTTCAAGGATGTCGGCGCCCGGTTCATGGCGCGGACGATGCACGCCTGCGCCCGGGCCGACGAGCGGCTCACCGTGCTCGTCGCCACCTCGGGCGACACCGGCAGCGCGGTTGCGGACGCATTCCTGGGTCTCGAAAACACCCGGATCGTCGTCCTCTTCCCCGACGGGCAGGTGAGCGATCTCCAGGAACGGCAGTTCACGACCCTCGGCGAGAACGTCCGCGCCCTGGCCGTGCAGGGCACCTTCGACGACTGCCAGAAGCTCGCCAAGACCGCCTTTGCCGACGGCGATCTCCGCCGCCGGTGTCCCCTGACCTCGGCCAACTCCATCAACATCGGGCGCCTGCTGCCGCAGATCTTCTACTACTTCGGCGGCTGGGCGCAGCTGCCCCCGTCGGATCGCGATCTCATCTTCTGCACCCCGAGCGGCAACTTCGGCAACCTCACCGCCGGGTTGATGGCCAAACGTCTCGGGCTGCCGGTGAGCGGCTTCGTCGCCGCCACCAACAGCAACGACGTCGTCCCGGAGTACCTCGCGCGTGGCACCTACCGCCCGCGCCCATCCAAGCGCACCATCTCCAACGCCATGGACGTCGGAGACCCGTCGAACCTGGTCCGCATCATCCACCTCTACGACGGGGATCTCGACCGCATCAGACGTGACGTCAGCGCCTTCAGTGCGACCGACGACGACACGCGGCGGTGTCTCCGTCAGGTCCACGACGCCACCGGGCGGATCCTCGACCCCCACACCGCCGTCGGCCACCTCGGGCTCGGGCGGGCGCTCGCCGAACGCCGGCGGCCCACCGACGCGATTCTCATCGCCACCGCCCACCCCGCCAAGTTCCGCGAGGTTGTCGAACCGGTCGTCGGGGCCGAGGTTCCATTGCCTCCACGGCTCGCGGCGCACCTCGAAAAGGAGCGGCTTGTGACGCCCATCGGTACGGTCTATGAGGAACTCAGGTCGATCTTGTTGGACTAACACAACGCTGACCGCCCTGAGCACCGCCATGCTGCGGAGCGGCGCAAACTCATTGAATGTCGAGGGCACCCGGTTTCTGTCATCCTGAGCGCAGCCCGAGGCCGCTCCGCACCCAATGACAGACTCACCCGGAAGAGAGACCGGCAAGCTGGAAGCTTGCCGCTACAAAGGCGCTCGACCAATTGCAGGGGCGAGCTTCCAGCTTGCCCTTCAGAGACCTCGATGCCTCCGTCATTCCATTGGCAAGCTCCCCCGCGGCGTGGCGGTGCTCAAGGTGACATTGTGTTCGTTGGATGCGTGGGGTTCGGCTCAGCGCTCTCCCACCACCAGGGCTCGGGTCTTGTGCAGGGGTTGGTAACCCTCGGCCTCGAGCTCGGGCGGAGGGAACGACGCCTCATCGGGCTTGTCCGACAGCCCGAAGAGCAGGGCGCCGCGTTTGCGCCAGAGCTTTGCCCTGCGAAAAATCTCTGCGGTCAGGGTGATTCTGGTCGCGAGCACCCGATCGGTGTCTTCACCCCTGCCCGCCGGCGTCATCCGATCCACGGTCTCGCGATACTCCGCCATGCGGAAGTCCTTGAACGGCGTCGGGTCTCCGATCGACACCGCCATGACGACGTCGTCATGGGCCCGGCGGAGGCGATTCGGGAGTCGCTCGACGGTTGCCGAAACCGAGTTCAGGAGATCGCCGAACGAGGTCAAGCGACCACGGGCGATGCCCTCTCGGAGTTTCTCGATCGAGCTCCATCCGGCCTCGACCAGCATCGCGAGGTACGCGAGATAGTCTTGATTGTCGGTCGTGAATTGGTGGAACTGCGGCCGGTTGAAGTGGTTGTATGCCGCCAACAGGAGGTCTCGGTTGACGGTCTCACCGCGGAGGACACGAGCCGTCCGCAGCACCGCCGCAGCCCTCGCCGCGTCGATCGGGCGGTGATTCCGACCTCGGGCCCCGAGGACGGTCTTGTCGATATCGACGATCACCACCGTCCCGCGACCGATGGTCACTCCACGGCGGGCGAGATCGGCTTCGAACGCGCCGATCAACCGCCATCGATTGGCCAGGTGGAGCGTCCGCCCGCTGCCGCGGTCGCTGGAAACGAGCGCCGGCGCAGCCGAGCTCTCCGCGCAGATGAATGCGTTACCGGGGCTGCGGAGCGCGTCGCAGATATTGACGAATGCGCCACCGTCGTTGTGCTCCGTATCGCCGATCAGGACCACCTCGGTGAACACCGGGGACCCGTTGGCCAGGCTCCCTGCGGCGCGCAGCATCTCAGCCACGACCCGGCCGTAGTCGGGCTCCACTTTGCGCGGCACCCGGTTTGCCTGCAGGCCCAGCGGCCGCCGGAGCGACGACAATCCCGGGAGCCTCGAATCGATGGGCTCCAGGCTCCGATATGCGACGGCGTCACCCAGCACGTCGTAGAGCGATCCGGTCCCAAAGACCCTCATGGAAGGGACGCGGATCGACTGCTCCATCGGTTCGTTCATTGCGCAATCCAGTTTCGATCTCGGCCTCCTCCCCCGCCCCACCCGGCCGGGCCGATCTCGTGGGTCGATCGCTCACGATGGGAGGTCCTCAGCAGTATACCGCTTGACACCACATGGCCATGAACCCATAATCGGGGGTCATGCAGGCGACCGGAAGCTCCCCGCGACTGATCGAAAACGCACGCGCGGCTGCCTCTGCGTCGGTCGAAAGCCTCGTCCTTGTGCTCCTTCTTATCGGTTTGACACCGGGGGTCTTGACGTAGGTTTTTCACAAACACAACGTTTCAAGCCCCCGGGAAACCCCGGGGGCTTTTCTTTTTGGAGGCACGAGCAAATGGAACTCAGCGGCGCCGAAATCGTTTGGGAGTGTTTGATCCGGGAAGGGGTGGATCTCGTCTTCGGCTACCCCGGCGGTGCGATCCTCCCGACCTACGACACGCTCTCGAGCTACCCCCAGATCCACCACGTCCTGACCCGGCACGAGCAGGGGGCGGCCCACATGGCCGACGGCTATGCCCGGGCCACCGGTCGTGTCGGGGTCGCCATGGCGACGAGCGGACCCGGCGCCACCAATCTGGTCACCGGTCTCGCCACCGCCATGCTCGACTCGTCTCCGGTGGTCTGCATCACCGGCCAGGTCCCGACCTCGGTCATCGGGCACAACGCCTTTCAGGAGGCTGACATCACCGGCGTGACCCTGCCCATCACCAAGCACAACTACCTCGTGACCTCCGTCGAGGAGCTCGCCTTCTCCATTCGTGAGGCGTTCTACATCGCGCGCAGCGGTCGCCCCGGACCGGTGCTCATCGACCTGCCCAAGGACGTCCAGACCGCGCGCACGGAATTCCACTACCCCACCGACGAGATTCGGCTCCCCGGCTACCAGCCGGTGCCGACGGCCCCGGAGGAGAAGATCAACCGGGCTCGAACGCTCATCCGGTCCGCCGAGCGCCCGGTGATCCTCGCCGGCCGCGGCGTCCTGCTCTCGGGCGCGGTTGCTGAGCTTCGCGAGTTCGCCGAGCGCACCGAGACGCCGGTGGGGCTGACCCTGCTCGGCAAGGGCTGTTTCCCGGAGGATCATCCGCTGTGCCTCGGAATGATGGGGATGCACGGGACCGGCGAGGCCAACCACACCGTCCAGGAGGCCGATCTCCTGCTCGCCTTCGGCATGCGGTTCGACGACCGTGTCACCGGCAACCTCGCCACCTACGCGCCAAAGGCACGAAAGATCCACATCGACATCGACCCGTCGGAGATCGACAAGAACGTCGAGGTCGAGGTCGGCATCGCCGGCGATCTCAGACAGACGTTGACCGACCTGCTCGCCGGTCTCGAACCGATCGAACATGGTGACTGGATCAAACGCATCACCCGGTGGCGCGACGAATCGGAGGAACGGGAACTCCTCAATCAGGTGCTGACCTCACCCCAGCTCAAGGCGGCCGAGGTGGTCCACGACCTCTGGACCCTCACCGGCGGCAACGCCATCACCGTCACCGATGTCGGCCAGCACCAGATGTGGGTGGCGCAGTACTACGCCCACAGCCCGGAGCACGCCCTCATCACCAGCGGCGGCATGGGGACCATGGGGTTCGGCCTCCCCGGCGGGATCGGCGCCGCCATGGGCCGCCCCGGCGACGAGGTCTGGGTGGTGGTCGGCGACGGCGGCTTCCAGATGACCCTGGCGGAGCTCGCGACCGCGGTTCAGGAGCAGGTCAAGGTCAACATCGCCCTGATCAACAACGGCTACCTGGGCATGGTCCGCCAGTGGCAGGAGCTGTTCTACGAAAAACGCTACAACGCCACCCCGATGGTGAGCCCCGACTTCTGCGCTCTCGCCGCAGCCTACGGCATCCCGGCCGTCCGGGTCAGCGAACGATCGCAGATCGAAGCCGCGGTCCGCCGGGCGCAGGACCACACCGCCGGACCGTTCCTCATCGAGTTCGTCGTCGAGCAGCACGACGTCGTCTTTCCCATGGTGCCGGCCGGTTCCGACCTGCACGACATGATCCGCAGACCGATCAACGGGCCCGGTCGAGAGAAGGAGATCCAGTCATGACCAACCGCTACGCCATCACCGCCCTCGTCGAAAACCGCCCCGGTGTCCTCAACCGGGTGGTGAGCATCTTTCGCCGCCCGGGCCTCAATCTCGACAGCCTCACGGTGGGGCGAACCGACCGGCCCGAGGTTTCGCGGATGACCATGGTCCTCGAGGGCACCAACGCCGACGCCCAGCACGTCAAACGCGAGCTCAACCGGCTCATCCACGTCATCACCGTCGAGGACATGAACGGCACGCCGTACGTCACCCGCGACCTGGCGCTGATCAAGGTCCGGGCAACCCCCGAGACCAAGAGCGAGATTCTCCAGATGTGCGGCCACTACCGGGCGCGGGTCGTCGACGCTGCCGAGTCCTCGATCGTCATCGAAGTGGTGGGCGAGGAACCCGAGATCGAAGGTCTCGCCGGCCTGCTCAAGCCCTTCGGGATCATCGAGATGGTCCGCGCCGGGGTTGTCGCCATGGGCCGCGCCGAGAATATCCTCGACACCCACCGCGAACGCTCGTCCTGGGCGCTACAACGATTCGCTCTCGAAAAAGCCAGCTGAAGGAAGACAACGATGGCACACCTCTACTACGACAACGACGCCGATCTGCATCGCCTCAATTCAAGAACCATCGCCGTTCTCGGCTATGGCAGCCAGGGCCACGCCCACGCCCTCAACCTCAAAGACAGCGGCGCCCGGGTCATCGTCGGACTGCGTCCGTCAAGCTCGAGCTGGGCGGCCGCCGAGGGCCAGGGGTTCGAGGTCATGGCCACCGCCGACGCCTGCCGCGCAGCCGACATGGTGATGGTCCTGGTGCCCGACACCGAGCAGGCCGCTGTCTACGAAGCCGAGATCGCGCCCAATCTCGAACCCGGCAACACCCTGATGTTCGCGCACGGGTTCAACATCCGCTACGGCCAGATCCACCCGCCCGATTTCATCGACGTCTCTATGGTCGCGCCCAAGGCGCCGGGGCACCGGGTCCGCGAGGTCTTCACCGAGGGCGCCGGAACACCGGGTCTGGTCGCCGTCGAGCAGGATGCCAGCGGCCACGCCCACGCCGACGCCCTCGCCTACGCCAAAGGGATCGGCTGCACTCGCGCCGGGGTCATCGAAACCACCTTCACCGAGGAGACCGAGACCGATCTCTTCGGCGAGCAGGCGGTGCTCTGCGGCGGCGTCTCGGCGCTCGTCAAATCGGGCTTCGAGACCCTGGTCGAAGCCGGATACCAGCCCGAGATCGCCTACTTCGAGTGCCTGCACGAGCTCAAGCTCATCGTCGATCTCATGTACCAGGGTGGGATCTCCTACATGTGGTACAGCGTTTCGGACACCGCCGAAGACGGCGGCTATCTCGGCGGCGACACCCTCGTCACCGAGGAGGTGAAGA
>JAHECW010000058.1:25990-26462 GCA_024641545.1 Acidobacteriota bacterium | reverse complement strand
CCTCGCCGGAGCAGGAGGTGGTCATCGATTTTGCTTCCCGCCGCCTGTCCTGCGGCTCGATCGAGGCGGGTTTCACCGCCGCCATCGACACCGTCAGGATCGAGGACCGCGAGACCCCCGGTGGCGAAGAACTCGATGCGCTGCTCCGGAAAGCCGACCTCATCGGTCGCCACGAGGCCGGTCGACAGCCCCGGGTCGACACCCGAAAGGACCTCTGATGTCCTCGAACATCCTCCTCCTCCCGGGTGACGGAATCGGGCCCGAGATCGTCGGCGCCGCCCGCCGCGTCCTCGAACGCGCCTCCGGCGCCTGGGAGCTCGATCTCGCCTTTTCAAACGGTCTCATCGGCGGCGCCGCCATCGACGCCGAAGGCGATCCTCTGCCGCCGGCCACCCTGGCCGCCTGCCGGGATGCCGACGCGGTCCTGCTCGGCGCCGTGGGCGGACCCAAGTGGTCCGACCCGAGCGCCTCC
>JAHECW010000058.1:0-25980 GCA_024641545.1 Acidobacteriota bacterium | reverse complement strand
CAGGGTCTGCTCCGGTTGCGCAAGCACTTCGAGCTCTTCGCCAACCTCCGGCCGGTCAAGGTTTTCCCCGCGTTGGCCGATCATGTTCCGGTGCGGGCCGATCTTCTCGAAAACGTCGACATCCTCTTTGTCCGCGAGCTCACCAGTGGGATCTATTTCGGTGCCCGCATCGAGGAGAACGGAGCCGGCGAAGCACACGACACCATGACCTACCGGGTGCCCGAGGTCGAGCGCATCGCTCGCGTCGCCTTCGCGGCGGCGCGCGGCCGCAGCGGCCGGGTCGCCTCGGTGGACAAGGCCAACGTCCTCGCCTCGATGCGGCTCTGGCGCCGAACCGTGGAACGCGTCGCCGCCGAATATCCGGACATCGAGCTCGAGCACGTCCTGGTCGATGCCTGCGCCATGTACCTCATGCAGCGGCCGTCGAGCTTCGATGTCATCCTGGCGCCCAATTGTTTCGGCGACATCCTCTCCGACGAGGCGTCGATCCTGTCCGGCTCCCTGGGGATGCTGCCCTCGGCCTCCATCGGCACCTCGAGCTTCGGCGTCTATGAACCGATCCACGGCTCGGCGCCGGACATCGAAGGTCGCGGCATCGCCAACCCCATCGCGACCATCCTTTCGGCGGCGATGCTGCTGCGCCACAGCTGCGGTCGGGACGACGCCGCCCGCGGGATCGAGAAGGCCGTCGAAACCGCGCTGCGGCGCGGCCTGCGCACCGCCGACATCGCGTCGCCGTTGACCACACCGTCGACCACCGACGAGTTCACGCGCGCGGTGCTGGGCCACATGCCGGCATGAAAGAGAAGGCGGCGGCGCAGCAGCGGACCATGCCGAGGCGTCGCCGGAGCAGAAGCCGTCAGCCGACCGGTTCGAGGGGCAGGGCGACCACCGCCGGGGCCTGGGGAGCCTCGCCGGTGTCCATGAGACCGAAGGGAGCTCCCGCGATGACAAAGACCGCGTCGCCGCCGGTGGCGCAGGTGTAGGGGATCAGGCCTTCGGGGAGGCCGCTGGGCAGCACCTCGAGACCGGCCGCTCGGCGTCCGTCAGGCGTGAGATCGACGCGCACGACCCGGTTGTTGACGTGGCGGCTGTTCTGCACCATGACGAGTCCATCGTCGACCCAGCTCAGCCCGTCGATCATCCCGAGCGCCATGTCCGGACCTCTGACCGAGGCGATGGAGCCATCGATGGGGGAGGCTACGCTCAGACCGCCATAGTGGCCCAGATACAGTCTTTCGCCGTCGTCGGAGAGCGCGATCCCATTGAGGTAGACGAGATCCGGGTAGCGCCGGAAGAGCTCGATTTCGCCACCGGGGAGCACTCGGAAAAGCTCTCCCCGGAGGGTCTCGGTCGCCCACACGGTGCCGTCGGGGGCGGCGACCACGTCGTTGAGAAGTCGATTCTCGTCGGCTGGAACGGGGTACCGCCGTTCCAGCCGGCCGGTCTCGAGGTTGTACCGGAGCAGCTCGTTCTTCCGCGGCTGGTCGTCGAAGGGCTCTTGGTACGCGCCCAGGCCGGTGGCCGCCCAGAGGGTTCGGCGGGGGGAGTCCACCGACATTCCGAGGACCTCCATCACGCCGTCTTGGGCAAGCCCACCGAGTTCCTCGACTCGGCCGCTTGGGTCGAGCCGGAAGATGGTTCGGCGGGCGATGCTTCCGATATAGAGATCGCCGGTCTGGGAATCGATGGCGATGCCTTCGGGCCAGAGCTCGGCGTCGGCAAACCGGTGAACGATTTCGGCCGGCGGCATGGGCGTGCCGTTGGCCAGCAGACGGCCGGCGAGCTCCTCGAACTCCGGTCGCTCGAGGACCCCGGCGTACGCCTCGTCCGCTGCGAGATCGGCGGTCGCCCCGAGGCGAATCGCGGCCTCGAGATGAGCCCGACACGCCTCATCGTCGCCGAGATATGCTTCGCATCTCGCGGCCCAGAGGACGAGCGCAGGGAGATTCGGTTCGAGTTCGAGCCCCGCGCTGCAGGCCTCGAGGGCGGCGTCCCAATCCTCCAGCTCCGCGGCCTCGGTGGCTCGATCGAAGCACTCGCCGAGGGTGGAACCGGTCGCCGCCCCGGTCACCTCACCGGTCTCCTGTTCGGCCACTTGCGAGGGGGGTGAGCAGGAAGAGAAAGCGATGACCAGGACCGCCAAGAAGAAGAACCGGCACAACGATTGAACCCTCATCAACAACCTCCGGTCTTTGCGCGGTGAATTGGTCGCACTCCGCCGGTTCGCCGGCGCTTCAGCAACCATGACGAGATCTACGGAGGCGTCCGGATTGTTGTTTCACCGCGGAGTAAATCTCATCTGCGGGCCGCAGCTTCGATCACCGCCGGTTTCCGGCTTTTGTCCAGGGGCTCGCGGTTCGGGCGTGGGGACCGGCGGTCGAGATCGCGGAACCCGCTCGTCGACCCGGCGGTCGCTCGGAACGGCAGTCCGGGGTCACGGCCGCAGGCAGGGCTTGCCGCGCTTCTTGTGGAGCTTCTTGTCGATCTTGTCGGCGAGGAGCTGCACCGAGTGATCCGCGCTCTGCGCCATCACGTTGCTCGCCTCCTCCTCCCACTCGATCCGGCCGGAGGGGTCAAAGCACTGGACGAGCACGCGATCCTTCGCAAAACCGATCTTGCCCCAGTGGATGCTGACATCGACCCAAAGGAGCCAACCGCCGCCGAGAGGCTGGAGTGATCTGAAGACCTCGTCCGGCGATGACAGGTTGTTGCGCCGGGGCCAGATGTCCGGCGGCAGATCGCGGACCGGGGCCCCGGCGGCGGCGACCGAGTTGTAGATCCCGGTCTCGAGGATGAACCACGCGGGCCGTTTGCCTTCCTCGGTGCCGGCGATGTAGACGCCCGCGGGCCGGTTGCCCGCCGACCTCCCGCCGCCCGAACTCCGGTTTCGGTAGGTGTCGAGGATCTGCACCGCGTCCTGGTCTCCGCGAGCCGCCGCCCGCTCGAGCCATGTGACCCCCTTGGCCTCGTCGGGCGCGATCTCGCTACCGGTCAGGAACGCGAAACCGATGGCGGTCTGAACCGCCGGGTCGTCGAGTAAAGGCAGGTCGGGGGAGACCGACACCTCCACGATGTCGGGCAGGCGAAGCAGACGCAGGACGAGGCTCATGCCGGGCGTCAAGTTCTCGGTGGCCCTGTCGAGGGCGGCGGAGTTCGGAGTCGGGGCGCCGCCGGCCGCGAGGATCACATCGCCGGGTCTGACTCCGGCGCGGGCGGCCGGACCGTTCGGGCGAACCTCTGCGATGGTCACGCCCGAGGTGGCGTCCGCTTCGGTGCGGTCCAGACGCAGACCCATCCACGGTTTTCGGGCGATGGGCGGCAGCCCGGACCGGTCAGGTCCCGCCACCGTGGCCGGCCCGGCCGGAACCGGCGTACCGGCCGCCGGCCTCGCCGCCGTTGCGGCGGTCTCGATCAACGCGATGTGACCGGCCTGGGGTTCGCCGTGCCGAGCGGTCGTCGGCGCCGCCTGAACCTCACCGCCGGGTCCGATCAGCGAGACCTTCCAGGATCCTTCGAGAGGAACGAATCCGACACCGGGGACGTCAAAACCGATCCTGACGGGATCACCGGGGTTCGGCGAGACCCCGCCGTCGCAACGGATGGTTACCACCTCACCCGCAACCGATCGCACCGCGCCGCGGAGCTCACCGGCAGCGGCCGGCAGCGCCAGTGCGGTGACGACGACCGCGACCATCAGACGGAAACACTGCGTCTTCACCATTCCTACCGTCCGTAGCCCGTATAGGCGGAGCTCTGTTGATAGCAGGAGTCCCACGAGTGATAGGTGCCGACCACGGTGTCGTACGCACCCTTGACGTCGGTGGGGTTGAGACAGCTGTAGAGGTCGCACCCCTCGGTGTCGGCGCGATTCCGCCTGCAGACGAGCCGATAGGTGGCCGTGGTCGCCACGGCGGGGCCGGCGTTCCCGCCCTCCATGCAGGCCCGGATGTTGGCCGCGTTGACACGCCGGCACTCATTGCACTGCGAGTCGACGGAGACCCCGAGAAGATCGACATCGTTGAAGCACATGGAGCAGTACTGACGCTCGCAGTCCTGTTGACTGCGACCGCCACCGCCGCCGGTGGTCGGTCCGGTGCCACCACCGCTGGTTCCCCCGCCGACGGGGACCGTCCCTGCCGTCGTCCAGCCGCCGAGGCCCCCCACCGGGTAGATGGGGAGCGTGGGGTTCGACGGGACCGGGAGATTCCCGCCACTGCGGCCCCCACCGGAGGTTCCGTTCGCTTGGAGCTGTTCCTGCTGGATCTGTTGGGTGATCTGGTTGACCATCCCGAAGATCTGACCCCACTGCTGTTGGGTCTGCTGCTGCCGTTGGATTCGCTGGTTTCGCTCGATGCATTGGTATGCGTCCTGCGAGACCCGGCAGCGGCGGCGAGAGGCTTCCTGAATCAGGGCCTGAGCCTGTGGGAGATTGCCCTGCACGCAGGCCTGGAGAATCTGCGCGCTGAGCGTCTCGCAGATCGCGTTGACCTCGTTCTGAAGCGCACCGACGCCGCGCGAGTAGAAGTCGCAGTCCTGCGACTGAAGAAGAACATCGCGGGCCTCGTCCAGGCGCTGAGCCATCATCAACCGCCAGAAGACGGAGTCCCGTTCGGCACAAGGATCAGCCACCTGCTGTGCCGCCGCCACAGCGGTTCCGGCGACGCAACGCCCGTCAGGGCCACTCCAAGTGGATGGTGTGGGACATACGCACTTCGGGCCGCCCGAAGCCTGGTCCCACACCGCCACAGCGCCGGGCCAGGACGAGCAGTCGACGCCCCGGGTGGCGGCCGCGACATCGAAGGCGCCGAGAACCCTCACCGTCACGGTGTCGCCTCGCCGGACGAGAGCGCCGGCCGCGGGATCCTGGCCATCGACCGTAAACGCCTCGCCGGGGCTTGCCGCCGCACTTCCCGCGACAAATGCCGCGACCAGTCCGGCGCCCTCGATGGCCGAACGCGCGCCGGCCGCGGCGAGGCCGTGCACCGCGGGTACCCTGATCGTGCCGGAAGGGCCGTAAACCAGCAGGGTGACCACCCCGTCACCGGGAACCTGCTCTCCCGGCGCCGGCGACTGCGCCTCGACGCTGTAGGCGAGTTCCGTCGAGGGCGCCGGGCTGCCCCCCTGGGTCGTCGGCTGCAGCCCGGCGGCCGCCAGAACCCGTTGTGCCTCGGCCAGTGGCCGGCCGATGACATCGGGGACGGTTTCCCGGGAGAACAGATCGCGGGCAAGTTCGACGCACAGTCGGGCGGCGTCGACCAAGGTCTGCAGCCGCTCCCGGTAGTCTCCCGCCAGCTCGGCGAGATACTCTGCGCTCTCGGTGTCGCTGCGAGCGAGATCGACGCGGTCGGCAGAGGCGTCGGCGTTGGTGATCGCGGCGGCGAGCCGGCCGTCGGCGTCGCGGACCTCGGCCATGGCGTCGTCGAGCCGGGTCTGAACCTCGGTCAACATGGTGCTCTCGATCACCCAGCAGGATTCGGTCAGGTCGGTGCCCTTGGCCTCGTCCACGAGCTCGACGATCCGATCGACCGACGCCTCGACCCGGGCCGCGAGATTGACCGTGTCCGCGTTTTCGGTGAACTCTTCGAGGGCCGCGACCACGGCGGCCATGGTGTCGACCGCATCCTCCCGGACCTCGTCGAGCTGGTCGAAGATGGGGATGATCCGGTCGAGGGCCGCAGCGGCGGCAGCGAGCCGATCGACGAGATCGGAACCATCGCCGACTGACGCCGCCGCCTCTTCGATCAGGTCGAGCTCCTCGAGCACTCCGTCGACATCGCTGAAGGCGGTGCGGGCGTTCCGCGCCGCTTCCTCGACCGCTGCCAGACCGTCGTCGCCGATCTCGACCTGGTCGTCGAGCAACTCGTCGAGCGTGCGCATTTCGGCCATCAGCTGATGGCGAAGATCCGGGTCCGCACTCGTCTGGACGCGGCGCAGCCGGTCGCAGATTTCGAGGCTCAGGCGCTCGGCCTCGACCGCGGCCTCGGCGACCGCCGTCGCCGCGGTCTCGGCGTCGGCGTGGAACCGGCCGATCGCGTCGAGCAGGGAGGCGATCTCATCCAACCGGGCGGTGACGGCGGCCAGCGACCGCTCGAGATCCGCGGCGTGGGCGCTCAGGGTCTCGGCGCCGATCCGGACCGCGTCGATCTCGGCGGAGGCCCGGTCGCAGTTCTCCCGGATCTGCTGCGCGAGCTCCTCGGCGCGGGCGACCATCCCGTTCAACCTGCCGTCCCGGTCGAGGTAGTGCTCGAGGAACTCGAGGGCCAGGCGATCGCGCTCGGTGTCGTGGTAGCGGAAACGCTCGAGAGGAAGATCGGCGCTGCCGATGCCGGCGATCTCGTTCGCCCCGGTGATGGAGTCGAGGCCGGCGTCGGCCGCCGCGTGCAATTCCGGATTGTCCCCGAAAGCTCGCTGCTTCGACAACTCCCACCAGAGCCGGAAATTGAGGTTGGTGACCGAGCCCTGGACCACATGGCTCGCCACCTGGACTGTCTTCCACAGCTCCTTGAAGACATCGTGGTAGGTCATGGCGCGCAGGGTCTTCTGGTCGAAGGAGTCAGCGGCCGGGTCGAGCCCGCCGCCCGGCACGAAGGCCTTTTTGATCGAGCTCAGCTCGCTGTCGATCTCGCGCAGCTTGACGATCGGCATGGTGGCGGAGCGCCTGTATTCGGTCTTGTCCCGGTCCGCTCTGCAGGCGAGGAGGAACGGCGTCGACAGGATGCGCAGCCCGGAGTCCTCGGCCGGCTTTTCGTCGCTGACGAAAAGGGTTTCGGCGGCGGCCCGCGTTTCGAGCACGGCCGTGTAGACCTCCAGGTAATCCAGCGCGACCCGGTTCGCCTTGGTGAACTTGCTTTCGGCCGCCGCCTGCTCGAAGGCCGCGCGCTTTCCGGTGACGAGAAAGTCATAAAACCACCTTGTCCACTCGGCGGCCTCTTCGGAACCGGATTCCTTACCCAAAGAGGCGAAGACCTGATCCGTGACCTTGAGCTTCTCGGTGACCTCGTAGAGCTCGAGCAGGACCTCGGCGAGACGCTGAAGGCCGTGGCCCTCGTTCTCGGCGCGGCCCTCGAGTTGGCCGATAAGCTGCGCCAGATAGGCGACCTTGACCTGCTCCCAACGCAAGGTCCACACCTGGTGGAGCTGGTCGGCGTACTTGGACTTCTTTCCGACGAAGGTCTGTTTTTTCTCGGCGTCGATGACGAGCAGCACGTTGTCGACCCTTGCCAGGTTTTCCCGCAGCATGTCGTCAGCCCCGAGCCAGCCCAGGAAGGGGTCGGATGTGACGTGCTCGTACGGGAAACGGCGATCCTTGTAGGGCACCCGCATGGCCGCCTGCATCTCGCCGATCTGCTTGCTCTTCTCGGCAAGGTATTCGTCGATCACGATGACCTGGCCCTGGTACGTGACGCTCTTGAGCTTCATCTTTTCAATATCGATGCCGTTGCCCACGCGCTCGACACCGGCGGGCTCCCAGGTGGCGCTCGCGTACAGGGTGTCGCCGAAGAGGCCGAGCTCGCTGGACCACCAGTAGTCCCAGCTCTTCTCGCCCATGGCATTGCCCATCCCCCAAATTGCATACCCCATGGCGGTCGGCGGGAAAATGATCGTGGCGAAATCGACGCAGGCGAGACCGATGCTTCCCGCCTCCACGTGTTGGATGAGCGTGACGCCCGGCACGCGCCGTTCGAGGATGGTGGCGGCCAGCGCGCTCCAGCCTTCCTCGAGGCTCTCCTGGTCGAAGGCTTTCCAGTAGGCGGGGAGCTCGTCGGCCAACTGGATGGCGGTGAGAGCCTTCAATCCGGCGACGGCGACGTCCGATTGCTTGACGAACTCCGAGAACTTGTTGTTCGCCTCCTGAATGCGGCGGGCCACGCAGTTGTCGAAGAAGAGGGCGTTCATCCTGATCTCAACGCCGATGTTGTACTTCTCGAGATCGGAGAGGTACGAGGCAAGGCTGGTCCCGGAGATGTCGACATCGAGGAAGATCCCGGCGCGGGTTGCATAGCTCGCCTCGTGCCCCTTCAAGATCATCGCCAACCAGTCGACCTCGCCGCGCAGCGGCCCGAAGAGTGTCGAATCCAGCGAATCGAGGAGGTTGTTGATGCCTTCGACAACTTCCAATCCCCGGGTGAGTGCGTCCTCGGGGGTGTAGGCAATGGTCGCAGCCGCCAGCTGACGATTGACCTCACCGTCGCGGCTCATGATCTCTTCGACAAACCGACGTTGCCGTTTGAGGTGCTCCGGCAGCACCGCCTGCCAATTGTCCTGCATGAAGGACTGGCTGAGCTTGCCCAGGTCGTCGACCAGGCTCACCACCTTCGGATCCATGGTGCGAAGACCCTCGGCGGGGTGCTCCAGCACCAGGCGTTCCACCTCCATGGCGTCACGGAGCTTGGCGAGGTCGGCGGCGACCTCGGTGGGCGACCCCGTGCCGCTCTTGAGCCGTTGCACCCGCTCACGGACCGCCTTGATCTCGTCGGCCAGGTAGGCGTTGCCGGTACTCATCAGTTCTTTGAGACAGCGCTCGCCGAAATCGGAGACGAACTTCCGGTTGGCGACGATGGTCAGCGGGCTCTTGCCGCCGCGCGACCTGCCGAGCTCGACGTCCACCGGCATGTCGTTGCCGAAGAAGGTGTGGATGGCCTCGGTCGCACGGATATAGTCGCCGGCATCCTTCGCCGCCGAGAGTTCCTTGGAGAAGACCACCAGGTCCGAATCGAGCGGGCGCCCCGCCCGGGCTGCCTCGCCGCTCGCGCGTTCGATGAACTTGGCGATCTTGAGAAAGCTCTCCATGTCCTCGAACTGGAGGTGCCGGAGCACGTCCCGGTCGAGGTGGCGGGCCATCTCGAAGATGACCGCCGGGCCCGCCGGCGGGAGCTTGACATCGCCGGTCTCGGGGATCTCGATCCCGGCCAGGCCGCCCTGCAGCGCGACCTCGCGCAACGCGTGGCGCCCGCCCACCTCCCGGCCGAGGCGCCCGGTCTCGAGATCGACCTCCTGGATGTTCCTCGCCTTGCCCTCGAGGATCAGCTCGACGGCCTTGATGCGACCGGCCTCGCCGGCGTAGACCTCGGGACCGGACATCCCGAGCACGGTTGCCACCAGGTCGATGTCGACGCCGCCCAGACCGCCGGTGGCGGCGCGGATCTCCTCGTCCCAGATCTCGAGAAAGCGCCGCCCGAGTTCGAGGTAGGCGGTGATGAGATTGCCGTCGAGATCGCCGGCGAAGGTCGGCGCGCCCGGGCCCGTGGGCCGGCTGCCGATGTCGGCGAAGAACGCCGAGAACTTCCGCGGGTCGCCGGCAAACTCCTGCGCCAGCCGCCGCAGGCTGCGGCTCTTGGTCCGGTCGTAGAGCTCGCTCCGCCAGCCGAGGATCATGTCCTCGACCTCGGATCCCATCGGCTTGCTCTGATTCTCGGCGCCGGCGTCGGGGGTCAGCTCGGAGCGGTCCAGAACATAGATCTCGCCGAGAAAGTGCTGGGCGGCTTCCGGCCCGAGAACGTCCATGAGCCGGGTCTTGACCTCGACCAGCTTGCCGCGGAGCTGCTGTCCGCCGAGATCCAGCGTCCGCATCTCGGCGTAGAACTGCTGCGGCGTGATGTCCTTGGTCAGGACCCGGCGCCAACCGATGGCGATGCGGACGTCGGGGTTCTTGATGTCGGCGAGCGCCTGCGGGCCCTGTGACCATTTGGCCTGGGTGAGGAAGTTCCAGGTTTCCTCGGTGATCGACGGCGGCTTCTCCTGCGCCACCGCGGGGATTGCGCTGAGAATCACCAGAAGAACCGTGAGGAGTTTCAAGATCCGCCGACTCGATTTTACCACTCGCATCTTCGTCTCGGGTCGGGTTGAAACAATGAGAATCGCTATTCGAGGCCGGTCACGGCGGCAGAGCGGTGTCCGCCACCGCTGCGGCGCCACTCCGTCTCTGCACTCATTTCTTCCACGGCGGCGTCTCGGGCAGAAGGGTTTCGAACTCCTCGATGTATGCGGCCTTCTCGGCCGCGGTGATCCCACCGGCGAAGAAGCTGTCCGCGACCGCCGCTGCGAACCTCGCCCAGCTCGCCTCTTCGCGGCCCGGGTTGATCGGGTAGAACTCGACACCGTTGGTCTCGGCGGCCTTCCGGTCACCGGGAGCGTCGCCGATCATGATGACCTTGTCCTTGTCGTAGCGCCCCTCGACGGCGAGGGCGAGGTGCTCCTTCTTCGAGCCCATCTCCTGGCCGGCGATGACCTGGACGAAGGGCGCGAGACCGTGCTCCGCCCACTCGCGTTCGAGCGCCTCGCAGGGGGTGGCGGAGCAGACGATGACATCGGCTTTCTCTGCCAGCATTTCGAGGGCCTCGCGGACGTGGGGGAAGGGAGGCACTCCGTGCACCATGTCGGCGATGGCCGCGTTGACCCCGACGCTCCAGTCGAGCGCGCGCACGAGGTCCGGATCAGCCGTGGCATCGACCTCGGCCGCGAGCACCGGGTTGCCGAGCTTGGTCTCGCGCCCGATCCAGGCGCGCAGGCCCCTCGCCTCGGGAATCGCGGCGCCGCGATCGAGGACATCGGGCCAGTCGTTGAGCAGATCGAAGACCATGGTCAGCGCCGGGAAGCGGTTGATCCCCCGCCACTTGGAGTAGAGATTGACGAATTCGGCCGCCGACCGGGCGTACTTGGAGACCGGCTGCAGATCCCAGTAGTTGATGATCGCGGGGATAAAGCACTCCTTGTGCTTGATCTCCATGGAGTCGAAGGCGCAGCCGTCGGAATCGATGGCGACGAGGAAGTCGTGGTTCTTCTCGAGGTTCCTCAACGGTGCTTGCGGATCAACGGTCATTCTCTCCTCCTGCCCGTGCCCGTGCCCGAAATTCAAAATTCATGACGATTCACGGTGCCCCTGCGGCACGTAGGCCGCCAGCTTCCTCTCCGCGACGATGGGCGCGAGGCGTGCGAAGCGCTGCCTTCCGCCGACCATGGGCACGCTGACCCAGTCCTCGCCGATGAGCGGCTTCGCGTAATGCACAAATTCATCGGTGACGTCGTATCGGCTCGGCGCGATCCAGGCGTCGGGGAACTCGCGCTCGGAGTTGGCCACCGATTCGAGCGGCACCTTGTCGTAGTCGACGTTGTAGATCAGGCCGGGCCGACGGAGGATGGTCGACATGTACCCGCCGCCGTCCTCGACCGCGATGAGCACCGCTTTCTGACCGACCTTGTAGGCCTCGTCGAGATCCACCGTCGAGGCGTAGATGGCGGTGTCGCGCTGATCGGTTCCCGCGACCTGACCTCGGGCCTTACCACGGGCCTTGATCCCGACCTTGTTCAAATGACTGACAACCAGCTGCTGGGCGGTGAAATCGCTGGCGCCGAACTCGGTGTGACCGAAGGAGTCGCGGGCCTCGCCCACCGAGCCCGCGTCAAAGCCCTCCGAGACCACCACCAGACAACGACCGTCCCTGACCAGCTGATCGTTGACGTTGTCGGTAAGCTCGTCGAGGCTCAGGCCCGACTCGGTCATATAGATCTGCAACGGCATCTCGCGGTTCAAATCGGCGAGCCGCGCCGCCGCCGGGATGAAGCCGATCTTGCGTCCCATGGCCTGGAGCACGAGCACCGGGTCGGACGGGCAGGCGCCGCGGTTCTCCTCATCGGCGTTCTGGACGATGTGCGACCAGTAGCGGGCGACGCTGCCGTATCCCGGGGTGTGGTCGATGAGCTTGAACTCGGAATCGCCGACATCGTTGTCGATGGTCTTGGCGACCCCGACCCCGGCGCACTCGAGCCCACGTTCGGCGGCCAGAGCGGCGACCTTGTTCGCGGTATCCATGGAGTCGTTGCCGCCGATGTAGAAGAACCAGCCGATGTCGTGCGCCCGGAAGACATCGATGACCCGCTCGAAGTCCTCCTCCTGGTGCGCCTTGAGCTTGTAGCGGCAGGTGCCGATGGCGCCGCCCGACGGCGTGCTCCTGAGCAACGAGATCTCCTCGGCGCTCTGGGCGCTGAGATCGAGGAGCTCCTCGCGCAGGATGCCCTCGACACCGTGCAGCCCGGCGTAGACCTTGCCCACCCGATCGGGGAAGAGCCGGCAGGTTTCGATGATCCCGCGCAGGGAGTTGTTGATCACCGGGGTCGGCCCCCCGGACATCGCGACCACGACGTTCCTCGGAGTCATGGTGCTTTCCTATGCCAGGTAGGTCCTGGCGGTGATGTCGCCGCCGTGGCCGGTCCAGTCGGTGTGCGAGAACTCGCCGCGCGGCCGGTCGACGCGCTCGTAGGTGTGGGCGCCGAAGTAGTCGCGCTGGGCTTGGAGCAGATTGGCCGGCAAACGGTCGTGACGATAGCCGTCGAAGAAGGCGAGAGCGCTCGAGAGCGCGGGCACCGGCACGCCCATGGCCACCGCCGCCGCCACCACCCGTCGCCAGGCCGCCTGGGCCGACTGGACCTTGTCGGCGAAGTAGGGGTCGAGCAAGAGATTTTCGAGCTCGGGGTTGGCGTCGAACGCCGCTTTGATCCTGCCCAGGAAGACCGACCGGATGATGCAGCCGCCACGCCACATCAGCGCGATCCCGCCGTTGTTGAGGTTCCAGTCGTACTCCTTGGCCGCCGCCCGCATCAGCATGTAGCCCTGGGCGTAGGAGACGATCTTGGCGGCGAGGAGCGCCTGCTGAAGATCGTTGACAAAGGCCTGGGGATCACCGGAATAGCGCCTGTCCGCCGGCCCGCTGAGCACCTTGGACGCCGCGACCCGCTCGTCCTTGATCGCGGAGAGGAAACGCGAGAAAACCGCCTCGCCGATGAGGGTGAGCGGGATCCCCATCTCGAGCGAAGAAATGGCGGTCCACTTGCCGGTCCCCTTCTGGCCCGCGGTGTCGAGGATCTTCTCCACCATGGGCTCGCCGTCGACATCCTTGTAGCCCAGGATGTCGCGGGTGATCTCGATGAGATACGAGTCGAGCTCGCCCTCGTTCCACTCGGCGAAGATCGAGTGCATCCGGTCGTGGTCGAGACCGAGGCCGTCCTTCATGAGCTGGTAGGCTTCGCAGATGAGCTGCATGTCGCCGTACTCGATGCCGTTGTGGATCATCTTGACGAAGTGGCCGGCGCCGTTCTCGCCGACCCACTCGCAGCACGGCGAACCGTCCTCGACCTTGGCCGAAACCGCCTGGAAGATGGATTTGACGTGCTCCCACGCCGCCGGCGAGCCGCCGGGCATGATGGACGGGCCGGTCCGCGCACCCTCCTCGCCGCCGGAGACACCGGTGCCGATGTAGAGCAGGCCCTCGGACTCGACCCACGCGGTCCGCCGCATGGTGTCGTTGTAGTTGGAGTTGCCGCCGTCGATGATGATGTCGCCCTTGTCGAGCAACGGAATCAGCTTCTCGATGAAGGCGTCGACCGGCTTGCCGGCCTTGACCAGCAGCATCACCCGCCGCGGCGAGGCGAGGGAGTCCACGAGCTCCTCGATCGAGTGCGTACCGACGACGTTGGTGCCCCTGGCGTTGCCGTCCATGAACTCGTCGACCACCGAGGTCGTTCGGTTGAAGACCGCCACCTTGAATCCGTGGTCATTCATGTTGAGGACCAGGTTCTGGCCCATCACCGCGAGCCCGATGAGCCCGAGATCCGCTTTGTCCATCGATCTTACCTCCGGTTGATTTCACTCATTTTTCGGGTCGGACCCGAAAGAGTTGTTCTCCTGCTCTGGGGACGAAGAGGATTCCCTCGTCCTCACGGTCCGCCCACGCTTCCGGATTGACGGACGCCGGGTCGAGATACCCGAGACCGATGCGCTCGCAGCGCTCCTTCGGGATCCCGGTCGCCAGGGTCACCTCGATGCGCGCTCTTTCAACCCCGTCGACAAAGGTCCCTGCGCCTCTCAAGTGGGTCGAGTGGGCGAGAATCCCCCATGGGATGTGCGCGAACCGGTCCCACTGCGCGGTGAAGTAATCGCGCACGTGGTAGCCGACCTCGTCGATGAACTTCCCGTGGACATAGGAGACCTCGGTGATGTGCGGCGCCCAGATCACGACCTCGCCGCCGTCGGCGATGGCCGGCTCGAGCTTGTACATCCCCTTGGCGCCGGTCCAGAGATCGTCGTACATCTCGGGAACCATCGACAGCACGCGGCGGTAGGGACTCTCGACCCAGACGATGTCGAGGGCTGCGGAGAGCTCGGTGGCGGCCGCCCAGGTCTCGTCCATCGCGCCGACAAAAACACCTCGCAGATCTTCCCCGTGCATGACCATGGCGATGAGCGAGCTCGGGGTCGGGATGAAGGATGCGGCGCGGTTGATGAGCCGCCGCATCGGCGTGTCGGCGACCCCGATGATTTCTTTGCTGGTGAGCAGGGCGCCGAGCCAGTGGGTGACGTCGATCACTTCCTGGCCCGAGACCCCGGGCACGAAATACTTGTTACCGCCGGAGAAACCGGCGACCTCGTGCGGGAAAACCGGTCCGCAGACAAGGAGCTCGTCATAGGGTCGTTCGCCGCCGGGATCGCCCACGAGTCGATTGAGCCGGACCGGGACATCGAGATCCATCCGGCCGTCGCTCGCGTCGCGGATCTCCGACGCCGGGATGACGCCGACGGTCACGAAGGTCTCGTCGAGATCCCAGCGGTGGTTGAAGATCTTCGAGTCAGCGCTGGCGCCGCCGCGGACCTCGACGCCGACCAACCGGCTGAGCGCCGCATCATCCATCGGAGGATGGGTACCGAGGGCGACGAGAAAATCGAGGGCCTCGACCCGAGGCCCCAGGACCTCGTGCAGCAACCGGTACATCAGTGGGATCGGCGCCGTCCGGGTGCTGTCCGGGATGACAGCCAGGACCCTCTTGCCGGCGTACCTCGACCGGTCGAGACCGGCGGTCAGGATCTGACGGACTTCGGCCGCGGCGAGGGATCGGTCGGGGCGGGAAAGACTCTCCACATCGTCCTCAAATCGTCATGGCGGTGAACCCGCCATCGACCCGAATCAGCGTCCCGGTCACGAAACTCGATGCGGCCTCGGCCGCCAACCACACCACCGCACCGGCAAGCTCGTCGGCTTCACCGAAGCGGCCCATCGGGGTGTGGCCGATGATCGCCGCCGTCCGCTCCTCGGTGAGCAGCTTGCGGTTCTGCTCGGCAGGAAAGAACCCCGGCGCGACCGCGTTGACCCGCACCTTGTGCGGCGCCCACTCGCGGGCGAGAAACTGGGTCATGTTGTTGATCCCGGCCTTGGTGATGGAGTAGGTGAAGACCTTGGACAGCGGCGGCCCCGACGACGCCGACGAGACATTGATGATCGAGCCGCCCTCGCCCTGTTCCACCATCCGCCGGCCGAAGACCTGGCTGGCCAGAAAATAGCTCGTCAGGTTGACGGCGAGGATCCTGTCCCACTCCTCGCGGGTGATCTCGAAGACCGGGGTCCCCGAGTTGATTCCCGGCGCGTTGAGCAGGATGTCGACCCGGCCCCACTTTTCGACGATCCGTTCGAGGGCGCCGCGAAGATCCGATTCGCTGGTCGCGTCGGCTCCGATTCCCATGGCATCGACTCCAGCCGCGGAATAAATCGCATCGGCCTGCGCCGTCGCTGCCTCGGGGATGAGGTCGAGGACCGCGACACGGGCGCCGGCCCGGCCAAGCGCCGTCGCCATGGCGCCGCCGAGCACGCCACCGGCGCCGATGGTCACCGCAACCTTGCCGTCGAGGGTGAACAGTTCGTCGAGATAGCTCATGGGACCCTCCCGAACGGTTGAGTGTGGCGCCGGAAGTGCACCACCAGATTTCCGAAGTGGACGTCTTCGTGGCGGTCGAGGCAGTCCATGATCCGATCTTTGAAACGGGTTCTGCGGTCGCCACCACGCTCGGTGAGCACCCGTCCGAAAGTGACGTGGAGCACCTGCCGCGCATCTTCATCGTCGAGCAGTCCGAGCAGGGCCGCATCTTCGAGAGTGGACGCCGGCGGCACCCGTTCGAGCCGGCCCGAGACGTGATAGGTCCGTCGCTCGCGCTCATACAGCGAGCGGGCGAAGTCGAGAATCTCGCGGAAGAGACCGGGATCGCAGGCCGCGATCGTCCGCAGCGCTTCGAGATAGCTGGTCCCGGCGGTCTTGACGTGGACGCCTCCCGCTCCGATCTCGCCGATGGTGCGATAGACCCCGAACTTGTCGCTGCCGGAGTGGATGCTGATCTTGTACGGGCCGAAGGCCTCGGCGATGGCCAGGTGTTTGACGTACTCCCGACGAAAGACACCGAGATCCCCGCGGTAGTCGATGCCCTTTTCGAAGTCGCCGACAAATCGCGGCGCCAGACCCACCCACTGCACGCCCAGACGTTTAAGCTCCGAGGCGACCAACCAGTGTTCGAACGGCGATGTCACCGAGGCGGTCTCGTCCACCGAGACCTCGACCTCGAAGGGACGCTCCCCCATGACCTCGACGATGTGGCGGTACATGGCGGCGACGTGGGCCAGGGCGGCGCCGTATTTGACCAGGCCCCTGAGCACCTCCGCGGCCGTCGGCTCGAGCACGAGATCGGGACCGATCTCGAAGCGCCGCCCGGCGAACCTCCCGAGAACACCCTCGAGGCTCTCCCCGAGTTCTTGCCAGGGGAGATCTGCGGCCGCCGTCCGGAGCTCGGCATCCGACATCTCGTCGGCGGCATCGACCACGTGGTCGCCGGGATCGATGGTGAACATGGTGAAACCCGCGCCCGCCATGAGATCCACATCGGCGGGGGTCTTGAGGTGGTCGGCGTCGGCGCCGAAGCCCGAACGCCAGCCCTCCTGGAAGACCGCCCAGGTGGCGGCGTCCAGGACCTCATCGGGGGTCCGTTCGGTGCGTTCGAGCTCGCGGATGGACTGCTGGGCGAGGACCACCTCGAAGCCGCTGCCGACGATGGCGCGGAGGTGGGCCGGCCCGGCGATCCCGAGTCGGTCGCCGAGACCGAAGCTGTCGGCCAGACCCAGAACTCGGGGCCGGGTCCAGTCGACGAGCTCGCGCAGAACGGCTGCGTTGCCCGCCGTGAGGCGGCAGCGTCGAACCTGATCCTCGGTGTCGAAGGCCCACTTCAAGCAGGTGCCCTCGAATCGGTCCGAAACCGGATCGTTCGGCGGCGCCACGATGTAGAGCCTGCGGCCGGGTGTGCCGCGGCCCATGAAGAGCAGGGCGCGGTCGATGGCGATGGGTGAATGCGGGTAGAGTTCCAGCGACCGGTCGGCCATTCCGATCGTCACTCGACCGGCGCCATCCGGCGGCGATGCGATCATTCGCAGCAGATCCTGACGGAGGTTCATACCGCCTCCTTGAGCCCTTGGTTCATGATTCGAATCCTTTCCGCTCCCCAGGCCCGCGCAGCGTCGATATTCTGATCATGTACAACAGCACGACCCTGCGTTCAATTCAGCACGACCGTGTGCATCAGGGTATACGGCCCACCGTGAGCGTCATCGCGGTAGACCTCGACCACCGGATCTTCACCACCGACAATGACCCTGAAAAACGAGCTCCTCGTCTGACCGCGGCCTTCGATCTGCGCCTCGTACCAGCGCTCACGGGCGGCGGGATCCTTGCCGAACTCGGTGTAGAACTGGGCCAGGGTCTGGGTCACCGGCCGGCCCGTCAAACCGAGGTACTTGAACCAGTAGTCGATGTGGTACTCATCGTCCCGATAGAGCTGACGGATCGAGTTGGCCTCGCCGACCCCCTGCTCCCGTCCTTCCTTGATCGCGCGATCGACGGCCGCGTACATCTGATCGGCGTACGAGGTCTCCTCCAACCCGCGGGCGTGGCCGGGATCGAGCTGCCACAGACCGTTGATCTTGGCCGCCGATGTGTTGTGGGTGTGGCCGCAGACATAGGCATCGACGTCGTACTTCCGCAGCAGTTGGTGGAAGACGAACGCGGACTCCGGGTCTTCGTCGAGGGAGTCGCCCTGGTGCCGCAGGCGTCCGTTGTCCATATCCGGCGCGGGCAGCAGCGGCTCGTGGCCGAAGACGAAGATGTGCTCCTTGGTGGTGGCCGCCAGGTCCGCCTCCAGCCAGGTCAGGAGCTCGGGAACGAGAGCGCCCTCCATGCCCCAGTCCTTCTCACCGTCGAAATATTGGTTCAGCACGACGAAGTGGGTGTCCGCCCAGTCGAAGGAGAATGTCGTCGCCTCGCAGCCCGCCGGGCCGCGGTTGACGACATTCGGCACCGTGGCGCTGTAGGCGCGCAGGTACTCCATGGACGAGGGAGACTCCGGATCATGGTTGCCGAGGACGGGATACCACGGATAGTCCTCGCCGATGGTCCGGTCGATCATCTCCCGCACCGCCGTCGGCGGATCGACATCGAGATCGCCGGGGCTGATCATGAAGGACCCGGCCCCAACTGCCGCGACGGCCTTGCACGCACCCGAGAAGTGCTCGGTCTCTTCACCCGGCGCCGCGAAGTTCCGCATATCCGCCGCGATGATGAAAACCAGCGGCTCATCCGAGGCCTCGGAACCGAAGACCGGGGTCATGACCCCGATGAGAACCACGACAGACAAGAGCAAGATCAGCCTGGTTGATGGACGTGACGCACCATTCATGACATCCCCTTTTAGACTCACCTCGGGCAGGACGCCCGCATCACAGGGTCCCTTGGTTCTCAATTCATGATTCACAATTCATCACTCATGATTTGGACTCAGTCCTCCACCGGGTTCTCGTAATAGCCCTCGCCGGCGTCGTAGTGTTCCTGCCGTTGTCGCGGAACGTCCTCCACCTTGTCGGGCCACGACGTGACGCCGTTGACGAGCTCGGACGCCTTGACCTCGAACGGCCCCCGCACGACCCGGCCGAAGGTGTCGACCAGGCGATAGCTCAACGTCGGATCGTCGCCCATCGTGACGTCGACCAGGCCGAAGTTGCTGCCCTGGAAGTAGGCGGGCCAGACCCGCCGTTCGGGCCGGCGCTCGAGCCAGCTGTCGGGAATGACCTGGGCGAGCGGAGAGCTCACCATGTCGTAGAAATCGTAGCCGCCGCGCTCCGACCACGGGATGACGTTGAGTTCGCCGATGTGGGTGTCGCCCGACATCATGACCACCCCGGTGATCTCGCGGTCGCGGATGAAGTCGAAGAGTCGATCGCGCTCGTGCAGGAACGCGGCCCACGAATCACCGCCCGGACCCTTGTTCTTGCTCCACCCGCTGCCCGACACCAGAATCTTGAAGACCGCCGTGCTCGCGTCGAGCTGCTCGGTGAGCCATCGGTACTGAGCCGGCCCGAGCATGGTCTTCTCGGGGGTGTCCGGGCCCTCGCACGGGTCGCGGTACCAACGACCGTCAATGACGAAGAACTCCACCCGGCCCCAGGTGAAGGTGTAGAAGATCCCCTTGACCTCGGGCAGACCGAAGGACGGGTTGGGCCAGTACTCGAGAAAGACCTCGTAGGCCCCCTCTTTCACCGGGTTGGTGCGGTCGTGGTTGTTGAGCCCGAAGTCGTGGTCGTCCCAGACCGCCAGGCTCGAGGTGTTCTGAATCAGCGGCTGTAACCCGGCGATCTCCCGTTGCCGCCGATACTCCTCACGAAGGATGTCGGGGTCGAGAGCATCACCGTAGATGTTGTCGCCGATCCAGAAGAAGATGTCGGGCTCGTAGTGGCTCACCCACGGCCAGATCGGCTGGATGCGGTCGTCCTGCCATTTCGGGCAGGACCCGAAGGCGACCCGGAGGTCCGCAGCTTCGCCGGCCGCCGGTGCGGTCTTGAAGCGAAAGGGTTCGAGCCCTTCGAGGTAACGATCCCTGATCCCATCCACCCTGAGCTCGTAGAAGTACTCGGTGGACGGCTCCAGGCCCTTGATGGTGATGACTGCGGTGTAGTCGCGGGACTTCGTGACCGACACCGGTTCGGTCGTCTTCGGCGATCTGAACTCGGGAGTCACGTCATAGACGATGGCCACGGTGAACTCCCCACTCGTGCGGACCCAGATCCTGGCATCGCTGTCGGTCACCGCCCCGACCATGGGCCCCTGCATCAAACGGGGGTAACCGGTGGAACTCGCTTTGGCGGCCACCGCCACCGATGCGCCGACGAGGAGGACGAGGGCAAGAACCGCGACCGAACGCAGACCGGTGAGAAGTTTCATCATCGCTCCTTTTCTCAAAAGACCCAGGACAGCTTGGTGAACAGGGTGTCGTCCTGCTCCGACACGGCCCCGATCTCGGAGGTCCCCTTCTGATAGGCGACCTGCAGTGAACCGAACGGTGGGAAGAACCGCCACACCCCGAGCAGCTGGACATTCTCCTTGCCGATCACGGAGTTGGTCTGGACAAACAGTGTGAGGTAGAGATCGTTGGTGAAGTAGTAGCTCGATCGGAGGACGTGGATCCACGTGCTCTCGTTCTCCGGGTCCGGGTCGAGATCGAGCCAGGTCGCCTCGTAGGAGAGATCCCACGCCTTCGACAACCGGTACTCCAGCCGGGCGGTCGCGAGCTTGAGATCGCTGTCGAAGTTGGTGCCGCTGCCGACCTCGAAAAAGATGGCTCTCCCCTTTCGATTGTCGTATCCGATCTCGGCGCTGGTCAGGGAGTTGCGGAACTCCTTCTCGAAGACCTCGATCCCGCGGTCGACCGAGACCTCAAACTGCCACCCGCTCGTCAGAACGAGCTCGACGTCGGCCTCGAGCTCCCAGCTCCTGAGATCGCCGGCCTGGCTGTAATAGCGGTTGTAGTTGACCTTGCCCTCGAGTCTTTCGAACGCGCTGTCCTGGAACCAGATCTGGTGCGTCGCCTCGGCATCCCACTCCCTGCGGTCGTCGTCCTCGAGAAAACCGACGGCGTTGACGTTGTCCAGCAGACCCTCGTCGAGCGACGTGTACCGGACGTGAAAGTGGCTGTTGGCCGAGTCGAAGGCCGGGCGCAGGAACCACCCGCGGGCGCCGTCGTTCGTCGCCCCGTGCGAGCGCAGGAACTGGCCCGTCAGCCCAAGGGTCTTGGTGAAGAAGAGGGTGGCGTCGACCCCGACCGATCCGGTGTCCTCACCTTCGACGCGGCGGTTGGCGGCGAGCAGGCCGATGGTCGAAGGTCCGAAAACCCCCCGCTGCACCCGTACGACGGCATAATCCGCATCATTCGTCCCCGGTGATCCCGTCACCCCGTTGTCGATGAAGAGATCGGCTCGAGCCGCGATGGCGGCGATATCAAAACCGCCGGCCTCGCCGACGAGCTTGCCGCCGGCCATGATGTCGCCGATCCGCCGGCTGTAGAACTGGCGGATCCGCTGGTCGTACATCTCGACGCCCTCGAGGAAGAACGGTCTCTTCTCGGGAACGAAGATCTCGAAACGGGTGAGATTGATCTGCTCGACATCGGCCTCGATGAGGGCAAAGTCGGGGTTGATCGTCAGATCGCCGGCCAGGTTGTTGGTGATCCGGAACCTGAGATCGGCTCCGATCTCGGTCTCGACCTTCCCGCCGTTCTCACCCGCGACCAGGGCATAGGGGATGAACGCGAATCTCTTGAACCCGGTCGCGGTCACGGTGAGACCGTCGACGACGCCGAAGTCCGATACCCGCCACTCCGATTCCCCGGGTCCCGACCACACCGCCGTCTCGAGCCGCCGCGGCACCCTCCGGAGGAAGTTGACCCCCCAGCTGACCTCGTCGCCTCCTTTGAACCGCAGCATCCTGAACGGAATCGCGAACTCGACGGACCACCCGTCATCGGTGCGGCTCGAGGCGCACTCCCAGGCCGCATCCCACTTGTTGTCGACGGTACGGCCGTTGTCCGCCACCTTGCCGTCGCTCTGCACGCCGAGGATGTTGGTGGCGAAGAAGTAGGCCGTTCTGCCGTTGTCGAAGGTGTCGAGAAGGACCGTGACCGAGTCGTCGCGATCGAGGTCGCCGTCGCGGGACGTCACGGCGGACGCGATCCTCCCGGGCTCGGGGTCGAAGTTCCGGAAGGCGACGAAGAGCGCTTCAGAAGTGAAGCCGACCAGAACCACCGTCCGAAACGGCGACGCCTTGCCGAACTCGGGTTCGAACTGGACGAAACCCTCGATCTCGGAGGCCCGGGTCCAAACCTCGTCATCGAGCACACCATCGATGACCGGCTCTTCATCGAAGGCGGCCGCGTCAAAGCGCAGCTCCGCGGCACCGCCGCCCAGCGCCATCAGGACCACGATCGCGGTCACCGCGGCGACCCTGCCCGCGTGGGCTCTTCCGGGCACGGAAATTTGCCGGTTGGTCATCACCCTGCTCCGTCCATCGCGCACTCAGGTCACAGACCTCAGATGAGCGATGCCCCTCTCGGCAGCGACGTCGGGGTCGGGCAGCGGCATGAACTCGCCCGAGACGAATCCCCGATAGCCGGTACCGGAGAGAACCTCCAGAATCGCTCGGAAGTCCAGGTGACCGGCTCCGGGGTACCACCGATTCGAGTCCGCCACGTGAAAGTGGAAGATCCGGTCGCCGACGGCTCGGATGCTGTCCTCGATCAACGCCTCTTCGATGTTCATGTGGAAGGTGTCGAGGAGCAGGCCGAAGTTGTCCGCACCGACCCGCTCGATGAGGTCCAGCCCCTGCCTCGCGGTGTGGATGAGGTCGGTCTCGTACCGGTTCATGGGCTCGAGCGCGAAACGAACACCTGTGCCCGCAGCCGCGGCCGCGCACGCCCGGATCGCCTCCACCAGATACTCCATGGAGCGCTCGTGGGTCTGCCCCTCGGGGGTGATGCCGCGGATGAGCCCGAGAATGACGACGGCGTCGAGGTGACCGGCCAGGGGGATGTGGCTCGAGATCCGGTCGACGGCCGCGGTTCGGACCGCTTCGTCGTCGCTGGTGAACGACAGCCCCTCCTCGCCCCACGCCTGGCCGGTCCCGATGGCGGGCACGACCAGGTCGTGCGACGAGAGGACGCGCTCGAGCTCGCCGGCGTTCACCAGCTTCGGATCCCGCACGGCGAGCTCGACACCGTCATAACCCCAGCCGGCGATCTTGCCGACATTGGCCTCGAAATCGCCCTTGAACGCCACCGCCTGGAAGGCGGCGGCGTGGGTCGACAGCACGACGCTGAATTTCATCCCGACTGTCCTACGAGTTCGATCCCTGACCGATCCGCGGCAGGGCGTAGACCGGCTTCCATCCCTCGCTCAGGGGCTCGCGGAGATAGGGCTCCATCTCGGCGGCGGTGCGCAGCGTGACCTCCTCGACCGGGGGCACGGTTCCAGCCGGGAAGGCCTCGAGGATCTGATCGTTGAGCAGGGTCAGGTACTTGAGGATCGCGGCTACGGGTCGTTTGGCCTTTTCGGCCTTGCCGTGGGTGGCCTTGCCGACGACGCCCTCGGGAGTCGCGGCGATCTCGATGGCGAAGTGGCCCTCGCCCTCGGACCAGCGGCTCGGCCGGCCGAAGGGATCCACCGACTTGTCGAAGTGGCCGTCCGGAAGATAGCCCTTGCCCTCGGTGTCCACCGCCCAATCCATGTCCACCATGTCGGGGTGGAGCAACAGACCGAGCGAGGTCTCGGACTCGTCGGCGTGGACGAAATTGGTGTCCATCTTGCCGCCCTTCGGCACGGTGCGGAAGAACTCGCGGACCGCGCGGTGCCAGTCGATGACGCGGAAGATGCCCGGCAGCTGGTAGCGCTTCTGGAACTGTTGAATGGCCGATTCGAGCATCCAAAGATGGCCGTGGTTGTTGATCAGAATCTGCTTGCGGAATCCGTCGTTCCACAGGCCCAGCATGACATCGATGAGGAACTCGCGGGCGATGTTCTCGCGGATGATGACGGTGCCCGGCATCCCCAGGTGGTGATAGGGGTGCGAGCCGTAGTTGAGCGGCGGCAGAGCGAGGCTCGCCGGAGCTCCCCGCTTGGCGGTGAAGCGTCGCACGCCCTCGCAGATCTGGCTGACGTAGAGCGTGTCCGACGCGCTCGGCAGGTGGCGGCCGTGGAGCTCGGTGCAGCCGATGGGGATGAAGACGACGTCGTTCTTCCGGCGCTCGGCCTCGACCTGATGGCGCACGGTGGTCTGGATGTAGGACCCGGGCTTGCCCCACTCGCAGGGAGAGGGGACGCCGTACTCGGCGAGGATCGCGTCGACCTCGGCGTCACTCGCGTCCCACACTTCCTTCTTGCACCGTCCGACCGTGTTGTCCTCAAAAAACAGATCCGGTTGATCGGTGGCCAGCAACCGTGGATCTTCTGGGGCGTTTGACATGTAATTCTCCTTGTTTCGTCTCGATCGCTCGTCAACTCTGTTCCGGGTCGCCGTTCGGCGACCCCGTCAATGATGTTCTGACCTCGACGGGTTGGCCGGTCTGGATCGACCGGCGACCGGCGAGGGCCACCGCCAGCGTCGCCGCCCCGTCCCGGCCGGTGACCGGTGGAGGGGTGTCGTCGACGACACACTCAACAAATGCCCGCAGCATGGTCACGAAGGCGTCTCCCATGCGCTCCGGCGTCGTGTGGACCGCATCGTGGTGGGCGCCGGCGCGATCCAACACTCGGATCGGGGTCCGCCGGAGACGGCCGATCTGGACCGCCCCCTCGTCGCCGATCACCTCGCCCCGCAGATCGTGGCCGTAGCGGGTGGTCCGGCTGGCGGTCAGGGAGCCCATGGCGCCGCCGGCGAACCGGACGCTGACCACGGCGTTGTCCACGTCGCCCACCGTCGCGATCGATGGGTCGATCAGAGCGCCGCCCTCGCCGAAGACCCGGACGATTTCGTCTCCCAACAGCCATCGTCCGAGATAGATGTCGTGGTACATCGAGTCGAGGATGAGCCCGCCGCTGACTCCGAGGTCGGCGAAAGCCAGCGGCGGTGGGTTCATATCGCCGCTGATCGACCGGTAGAGGACGGGCCGTCCGATGCCGCCCGCTTCGATGACGCGCCTCGCTTCGAGGTAACCCGCATCGAAGCGTCGGGTGTGGCCGACCATGAGCTTGACGCCCGCGGCCCGAGCCGCCGCCGATGCTCGCTCGCATTCCTCGAGGCTGAGACCGAGTGGTTTTTCGCACAGCACGTGCAGACCTGCCGCGGCGCAGGCTTCGACGTTGGCCGCGTGAGCCGACGTGCTGCTGGCGATCACCACCGCGTCCAGGGTCTCCGCCTCGAGCAATCCGTCGAGATCGCCGTACACGGACACGGCGCCACAGCGCCGGCGGACCTCGGCGGTCCGCGCGGCACTGGAGGTCGTTACGGCGACGAGCTGTGCACCCCGGACGCGGGAGAGGAGGTTCTCCGCATGGGTCAGACCCATCCGGCCCACTCCGACGACGGCCATGCGCAGATCGTTCACCGCTCTTCCTTTCGATCCTTCATCGACTCTCAGTTGGGGTGCACCATGATCTTGCCGTCGGTCCGCTCCACCGACTTGGCGATGGCTTCGACGGTCCGGGCAAGGTCGTAATGCGCGGTGACGATCGGGCTCAGGTCGAGCCGACCCGAGGCGACCAGGCGGATGACGTTGGGGAAGTTCTCGTGACCTGAATGCCCCTGCGCCCCAAACGCCTGGGCACGACGGACCTGGAAGGTCTCGAGGTACATGGGCACGCGCTGTGCCGCGCGGCCGATCTGGACGATCTTGCTGTTGATGGCGAGCGCCTTCTCCATCTCCGGAATCGAGCGCTCAGGCACCCCCGCCGCCTCGACGTGGAAATCGAAGCCCGCGCCCTTGCTGAGCTCCATCATGACCTCGCTCGGCACCACCTCACGAGGGTCGTAGACGAAGTCGGCGCCGACCGCCGCAGCGAGTTCACGGCGCTTTGGCGAAACCTCGAAGGCGACGATGATCCCGGCGCCGCCGGCCTTGGCGAGGCCGATCGCCGAGAGACCGATGGGGCCGGCGCCGACCACGTTGACGTAGTGGCCGGGCTTGAAACCGCCGGCGCGGGTGAACATGGCGTTGTAGGCGACGCACGACGGCTCGGTCAGCGCACCCATGGTGTAGGCCGCCTCCTCGCTGCCGAAGCGCTCGGCGATGGCGTCGATCTTCCAGCAGAACTTCTCGTCCACCGCGATGAAGTTGGCGAACGCTCCGGGAATGGTGAAGCC
>JAHECW010000233.1:3095-6832 GCA_024641545.1 Acidobacteriota bacterium | reverse complement strand
ATGGGTGCCAGGCCCAACGATTTTAACGTTCTTGGTATATTGGCTTCATTGGGGGACAAATGCCGAGACGGCCGCGGGTTGTTGTCGAGGGTGGGATCTACCATGTGTACAACCGGTTTGCGCGTGGAACCGAGATCTTCGCTGAACCCGAGGAGGCGATCGAATTCATCGAGATCCTCCGCAAAGCGAGGAACCGCGACGACCTGAGAATCTACGCATGACAAGTGCGAGGCCCAACAATTTAACGTTCTTATTGCGGCCCGGCGGGTTCAACTGATCACAACCTCACATCCTCGACCTGACGCGCCAGCTTTACGATCACGTGACCAGTGACTCCTCTACTGGAGATGACAAGCAGGTCACTTGCATGGCAGCTTCGACCTGACGCTCATTCAGCTCGCCTTGAGGACCGGGGTTGGAAGGTCACTCAACTTCTGCTGCGCCTTGAACAGATCCACCGCCTTCTGCGCATTCAGCCAGAACTCCGGCGAAGTCAGAAAGGTAGCTCCGAGCTTGAGCGCCATTTCGGCAGAGACGGACGTCCGCCCGTTGACCAGCCGGTTGACGACCTTGACATCGCAACCGAGGTGGTCGGCGAGCTGCTTCTGCGTCATCCCGAGAGGAATCAGGAAGTCCTCGCTGAGGATCTCACCGGGTTCGGTTGGTTTTCGAGTTCTCATATGCCTACCCTTGGTGGTAGTCCACAATCTCCACATCAATCGGCCCCGAGTCCACCCAGCGAAAGACGACCCTCCACTGGTCGTTGATGCGAATGCTGTGGTACCCAGTCATTACACCCTTCAATGCCTCCAGGCGATTCCCCGGCGGTGATGCCAAATCACTTAACCGCTCAGCGTAATCCACAATGTCGAGCTTTCTCGCTGCGACTTTGGCAACTCCTGACCAGCCGGCTCGCTTTGGGATGGCGCCATCAAGGAAGAACCGCTCAATCGCTCTGTTCGCGAAGCCTTGAATCGCCATCCTGTTTACTTATACCCGATACAGGTATACCTCGTCAAGGTACCTCTGCGGTTGGATGATCGGTGCCAGGCCCAACGATTTTAACGTTCTTGGTATATTTGCTTCATTGGAGGCTGGATGCCGAGACGGCCGCGGGTTTTTGTCGAGGGTGGGATCTACCATGTGTACAACCGGTTTGCGCGTGGAACCGAGATCTTCGCTGAACCCGAGGAGGCGATCGAATTCATCGAGATCCTCCGCAAAGCGAGGGACCGCGACGACCTGAGAATCTACGCATGACAAGTGCGAGGCCCAACAATTTAACGTTCTTATTGCGGCCCGGCGGGTTCAACTGATCACAACCTCACATCCTCGACCTGACGCGCCAGCTTTACGATCACGTGACCAGTGACTCCTCTACTGGAGATGACAAGCAGGTCACTTGCATGGCAGCTTCGACCTGACGCTCATTCAGCTCGCCTTGAGGACCGGGGTTGGAAGGTCACTCAACTTCTGCTGCGCCTTGAACAGATCCACCGCCTTCTGCGCATTCAGCCAGAACTCCGGCGAAGTCAGAAAGGTAGCTCCGAGCTTGAGCGCCATTTCGGCAGAGACGGACGTCCGCCCGTTGACCAGCCGGTTGACGACCTTGACATCGCAACCGAGGTGGTCGGCGAGCTGCTTCTGCGTCATCCCGAGAGGAATCAGGAAGTCCTCGCTGAGGATCTCACCGGGTTCGGTTGGTTTTCGAGTTCTCATATGCCTACCCTTGGTGGTAGTCCACAATCTCCACATCAATCGGCCCCGAGTCCACCCAGCGAAAGACGACCCTCCACTGGTCGTTGATGCGAATGCTGTGGTACCCAGTCATTACACCCTTCAATGCCTCCAGGCGATTCCCCGGCGGTGATGCCAAATCACTTAACCGCTCAGCGTAATCCACAATGTCGAGCTTTCTCGCTGCGACTTTGGCAACTCCTGACCAGCCGGCTCGCTTTGGGATGGCGCCATCAAGGAAGAACCGCTCAATCGCTCTGTTCGCGAAGCCTTGAATCGCCATCCTGTTTACTTATACCCGATACAGGTATACCTCGTCAAGGTATCTCTGCGGCTGGGTTGGTGCCAGATGGGATGAGTAGGCCGGTCTCCTAGAACGACGTAGCACAATGCTCGTCAAATCTATAGCGGGCTCGAGGCCCAAGATTAAGGAGACCGGCATGGAGTATTGTGGCATCGACCTACACGCTGAGCAAAGTCAAATCTGCATTCTTGACGAGGACGGCGAGGTGATGGAGACCTCGAGGGTCTGGACATCGCGCAAGGCGCTCGAGCGTTTCTTCTCCCGCGATGCAATGCGAATTGTCTTGGAAGCCGGAGGCTCGTCGCCCTGGGTGTCTCGCCTTCTCGACTCTCTGGGTCATGATGAGTGATGAGTGCCAGGCCCAACGATTTTAACGTTCTTGGTATATTGGCTTCATTGGGGGACAAATGCCGAGACGGCCGCGGATGGGTGCCACCCTTAGCATTCATAGCATTGTTGCGTCCTTGGCTTGAAGCGGTAGAATTGATACCGCCCGTCCGCGCATGGGAGCAATCTCATGCCAAGACACCCTCGCCTGTTTGTCCCAGGAGCCACCTACCACGTCTACTGCCGAGTTGCCCGTGGTGAATTCGTATTCGATGATCCAATAGAGGCTGACGCGTTCGTCTCGGCCGTTCGAGAAGTGCGCGATCTCGATGGATGGCGAATCCTCGCTTGGGCCTTGCTGAGCAACCACTACCACTTGGTCGTCAAGACAGACCGACTCCCCCTCTGGCGTTCCATGTTGAGGCTCCAGTCCGACATTGCCAGGGGTTTCAACCGACGACATCGATACCTCGGAAGGCTGTGGCAGAGCCGCTACAGGGCCCGATTGATCGACTCGCAGGACTACTTCCGGCAAGCCGTATCGTATGTTCACCTTAACCCTGTCGCAGCCAATATCGTTTCGGACCCGGCAGACTATCGGCGCTGCGGACACTCCGAGATTCTCGGCATCGAGGAACCAGTACTCATCGATGTTCCCGCCGTTCTGAGGGGATTCGACGACGGCCTTGCGGATAACCCCCGGGACCGGTACCTCTCCTGGATCAGGCAGATTGCCGAACTGCGGTGGATTGACCAGGGAATCCGTAAGCTACCCTGGTGGAAAAGCGCAGACCACCTAGACGAGATCGCCTCTCCGCTGACTCACCCGAAGGCGAGGACCTTCGACGGTCTTTCGTTCGAAGACGAACGGGTCGGGATAGCGATTGAGGACTTCATCAGGTTTTTCGAGCGCCACTCCGGGTACATCATCCAGGATCTCCGGTCTTCCCTTCGCCGGCCGATGCATGTTCAGGCACGCATCGAGTTCGCGACGCTGGCAGCTGCCCGACATGGGATTCGGTCCACTGAGATCGCCGATTCATTTCAAAAACACCCGACGACGATTGCACGCCTAATCAGGCGGGGACTTCGGAGGCTCCTTGAGGATCGGTCCTTCCGCGATCGCATCGACAGCCTCGATCGTCAGATCTCACGCTCCGCCCGTGACGAACCAGGAACGCGATGAATACTAAGGGTGGCACCTATTAAGGGTGGCACCTATTCAACAGGCTGAGATCGCAGGAACATCACAATGTGATACGTGAGCCTTTTGCAAAAAGCCTGGTCCTCGGAGAATCAACGTCCCGGGTCGTGACGCCGGCGAGGGCGCCGGCGCTACAACAGGCTGAGATCCATTGTGGGGCCGGCG
>JAHECW010000233.1:0-3085 GCA_024641545.1 Acidobacteriota bacterium | reverse complement strand
CTCCGCCCGTGACGAACCAGGAATGCGATGAATGCTAAGGGTGGCACCTATTCTTTTTCAAGTCCGAACAACTGAGTGACGTATTGGCGCCCGTAACTCCGTGCCCGGCACCGATGCGGCATCCACTGGGAGGTGCCGGTCACCTCCTGGATTTACTGAAGGGTCACAATGGCTGGGATCGAGCCCATACCTGTCTCCAGCTCTCCCATCGCCTTGCCGATGATCGACCCTGGCTGGGGGTCGTCGCTACGCATCGCGTAGCCCGGGTTCGGCGACGAAACCAGCAAATCGCCCGGCCGAATGGCCCCGTAGGAGGCGTCCGCCTTGATGAGGCGGAACGCACCCAGCGTGACCACGCTGAGGAACTGACCCGGGGCGATGGCGGTACCGCGGGCGGCGTTCGCGTCTTCCCCTGCCGGGCGCGGTGTGTCGCCAACGGGGCTTTCGACGATGAATTCTTGCTCGACGACTCCGACGACCCCGGTGCTCCCGGCCTCTGTGGCCCTCTGCACGCGCATCACCGGGGTTTCACCGGCGACCGGATCGGTGAAACCGGTCACGACCACCACATCGCCCGTCTCCAGCGGCTCTTCGCCTTCGTTGACGGCAATGTCCACCACGAAGCCTGTCTTGGCGCCGGTCACATAGAGGGTCCCGTCCACCCTCAGACCGGCTGAATCGGAACCTCCTCGATTGATAAAGTAACCAGCGAAATAGCCCGAGGCGCTGGAGGAATACACCCCGCGATAGGTGGCGCTATAGAAGTAGCCGGCATAGTCGTTCGAGCTGTAGCCATGCACACCATAGCCGTACTCGCTCGTCCCATTTACGCCGTCGTCGCCGCCGGTGGCATTCACGGTTAGGGTGCCGGTCATGGTGTCGCCACTGATGTTGACGTAGCGCGCGTCGGCCTGGGAGCGTGTCGGTAGATCGGTACCACTGTTGTCGTCCAGGTAGCCCTCGGCAAGAAGGTCGTCATGGGCCGAGAAGCGACCGGTCGCCAGGGTGCCGGTGGCCAGATTGTCCGCGTCCAGACCGGTGATCCCGGAGCCCGAACCGGTGATGGCGCCGTTGACAGCGAGGGTGATGCTGCCGGCGCCAGGGTTGGAAACCCCAAAGCTCGTATTAGTGGGCCACGATCGCTCGACACCCGACTCCCGCAACACGGTATCGGCTGTGCCGTCGGCCGATCCGTCGAGCACGACGTCAGCGCCACCGGCGGCGTTGGCGGCACCGACCCCGGCTCCGGCTACCGAGGCGCTGGTCCCCACCACCCCGAAGCTCTCGCCCGAGCTGTCGGCATTCTCCCCGCGGATGGCTGCCGGCGCCGTCGGAACCGAGCGTGCCGTGGCCGCTGCGCCCCAGGTCACCTCGGCCGGCCCAGGCCGCCCGGACAGCGAGTACCCGTCCGGCCGGTCCGGCGCAGCGAAATCTCCATGCTCGGCTCCGAGGTAGTCGTGCATCACCTCGAGCGCCGTCTGCACCTCCTCCATCGAGGGGATGGCCGCGATCGCGAAGTACATCCCGGGCGACCACTCGCCGGTGGTGACCACCCTGTCGGCCTCGTCCGCGACCACGCCGCGGATGAACCAGACGTAGCTGCCACCCCTCACCAGGCGCTCCTCAAGCGACGGCGTCCAGCTGGTCGCCCCACCCGGCACCCGCGCGTACTGCGCCTCCTCGACCTCGGTGAGGTCCGCATCGCTCAGGGACGAGGGGCCGAGGCGGTCACCGATCGCATATACGAGGAGCTCGTAATAGCTCGCATTGAGGACTGCCTCCCAGCTGAAGGTGGGGCATTCGCCCCTGATGTTGGTCAGGCGGTCGAGCGCTCCGGGTGACACACCCTGTGGCGCCTCAGCCCACACCAGACCAGAGAGACCTGTCGCCAGGGAAAGAACGACCAGGGTTGTCAGCATTTGGGATCTGGAGCTCATGCACATACCTCCTCGGTCGAATCGCACACTCTCGGGCATGATCACGGCACTTCCATCGACCACATGGTCGTGCCGCCTGACTCGAAGCCGTCGGCGAACAAGATCGTCCCGTTGCGCACCACGAGATTGGAGCCACTCACCTGCGCGCCGCCCGACACCGCCAGCGCCTCTGAGAACAGCCCGGCCAGGGTCGGTGAGCTGGTGTCGATGCGCATTCCCTGCAGGACCACGGTGCCGCTGCTCACCGCCACCTGACCCTTGATCACGGTCGTGGTGGTCGAGTCTCCATCCACGGTGACGTCACGGGAAATCGACACCGACTCGGAGAAGGTCTGGGCCGCCAGCACGATCTCGGTGCAGTCGCCGTCATCGATGGCCGACTGGATGGTGGGGTGGGAGACTGAGGGCACCGAACACGTCGCCGCTTCCCCTATCGTGACGGCCGCGAACACCAGCATGGCAACCCAAAACAGGACTGCCGAGTGCCTGATTACTATCATCACTGCAGCTCCTTTATCGCGGGAGTTCAGCTGCTGGACGAGTCAGGGACAGGTACTTGGTTTGTCTCTCTGGTTGAGTCTAACATCGCCATCGGTGCCTCTATAAAGAAGTCAAGGCCGAATAGCCCGTCGTCGTGGCTGTGAGCCTGTGGGAAACCCGGAGGGTTTTCCAAGGGCTGTGGGAGGGCGGCGGAGCCGGCTTTCCACAGGCCGTCAGGGTCACAGCCGGACCGGTCACGCTGCTTCAATCCGCTGCTGTTCGATTCGGGCGAGGAGCGGCGATGAGGACCTCCTTGTCGAATTGAGCGCTGGTGGTCATGAGCTTGAAGATGAGGATGGGTGCCAGGCCCAACGATTTTAACGTTCTTGGTATATTGGCTTCATTGGGGGACAAATGCCGAGACGGCCGCGGGTTGTTGTCGAGGGTGGGATCTACCATGTGTACAACCGGTTTGCGCGTGGAACCGAGATCTTCGCTGAACCCGAGGAGGCGATCGAATTCATCGAGATCCTCCGCAAAGCGAGGAACCGCGACGACCTGAGAATCTACGCATGACAAGTGCGAGGCCCAACAATTTAACGTTCTTATTGCGGCCCGGCGGGTTCAACTGATCACAACCTCACATCCTCGACCTGACGCGCCAGCTT
>JAHECW010000232.1 GCA_024641545.1 Acidobacteriota bacterium | reverse complement strand
ATGGCCCGAGGCGGCCCCAACCCCGCCGGAGCCATGCGGGCCTCGTTGCGTGACGAGCTCGGTTCATCGGGCCGCGAGCTTCCGTCGGGCGCCACGATCGTCCCCCGCCAACTCGTGCACGATCTCCTACGCCGGCGCCGCGAGCTCATCGCCCGGGAGGTCGAGCGGATCGCCTCGATCCCCGAGATTCGCGACAGCTCGACCCCGGTCTTCGGCGAGCTTCTCGACGGCATCAAGACAATGGCGCGGATCCAGCCCGCCATGCCGGTGCGGCTGGACGACACCCGACCCGCCATCGTGGTCGAGACCGGCACCGAGCGAACCCGCGAGGTCGTCGAACTTGCCGTCGAGCTGGTCAAGATCCCGTCGGTGACCAACAGCCCCGACGAGCGTCTGGCCGAGGTGCTGGCGTGCGCCCGTTTCGTCGCGGGATGGTTGCGCGAGGCTGGTCTCGATGTCGAGCTCTACGAGAGTGCGCGCTACCCGTCGCTGGTCGCCGGCTTCCCCGGGCAGCTCCTCGCGCCGATCACCATGAGCGGTCACTACGACGTCGTTCCGCCCGAACCGGACGACCGTCAGTTCGTCCCGCGCATCGACGGCAACTACCTCTGGGGCCGCGGCGCCGCGGACATGAAGACCGTGGTCGCCAGCGCCATGGTCTGGATGAAGGGAGTCGCCGCCGCCGGACCGCCGTACCCGCCGATCAACGCCCTGCTCGTCGGCAATGAGGAGAACGGCGAGGGCGACGCCTGGGGGACCCCGCACATCCTCGCCGATCTCGTCGAGCGCTTCGGCTGGTCGCCGGAAATCATGCTCGTCGGCGAGCGGACGGGGGAGAGGGGCGATGAGCTCTTCGGAATGGTCTGCCCCGAAAACCGCGGTGTGGCGCGACTGCGTTTCACCGTGAAGGGCAAGAAGGGCCACACCGGCACCGGCGCGGTCCCGGTCGATCTGCTCGATCGCCTCATCGAGCTCAAGACCGTGCTCGCCGCGGTCTTCAAACGCCACCTCACCCTGTCGAGCCTCGACGGGTGGGAGTCGGCGGCCCGGTTCCCGTTCCTCAACGTCGGTGACGACGGGGTCTACAACATCACCGCCGGCGAAGGCGCGCTCGGCCTCGAGATCAGACCGATCCCATCGGACAATCTCGCTGCCATGACCGGCGAGATCAAGGGGCTCTGCCGGGAGCTCGACATCGACCTCGATCTCGAGGTGATGGAGGCCGGGGTTGCATGTCCGCCGGGCAACCCGCATCTCAAGCGGCTCATCGAGAGCGTCGAGACGGTGTCCGGCCGACCGGCGGTGGTCGGCAGAAAGAAACCGGGTTCGTCGGCCCGGTTCGCGCCCGGCGGCAACGCCGTCGTCTGGGGCCAGACCGGGATCGGCCCGCACTCCAACGAGGAGCGCCACTTCATCCCGTCCATCGAACCCTATCTCCGGGTCCTCGACGAGTTTGCCCGGCGCAGCCTCAAGCCGTGAATGACAATCAGGGGCGTCGACGACTCCGGCGGCTCTGCCCCCCGGAGAGTCCGACTCCCTCGAAGTCGGCGATAGCGGCGCTGCGACGATCTCGGCGGGTCCGACCCGCCGCCGCAATTGAGCGGTTGCGGGGCAACCCTCAATTGCCGTCGAAGAAACCGCCGATACCGCCGAGCTTGCCGAGCACCGAGCCCTCGCCGCGATCCTTGCCGCCGCCCTGCGGCGCCGCCTGCCAGATCCGTCCCGCCAGCCGGCTGAACGGCAGCGACTGGAGCCACACCCTGCCCGGGCCCGAGAGCTGGGCGAAGAAGAACCCTTCGCCGCCGAAGATCGCCGATTTGACCCCGCCGACGAACTCGACGTCGTAGTTGACCGAAGGTTCGAGGGCGACGAGGCAGCCGGTATCGACGCGGAGCCGTTCTCCGGGGGCGAGCACCCGGTCGACGATGGTGCCGCCGGCGTGGATGAAGACCAGGCCATCGCCTTCGAGCTTCTGCATGATGAAGCCCTCGCCGCCGAAGAGCCCGGCGCCGATCTTCTTTTGAAACGCGATCCCGACCGAAACTCCCTTGGCCGCGCAGAGGAAGGCGTCCTTCTGACAGATCAGCTTGCCGCCGGCCTTGCCGAGGTCAACCGGAATGATCTTGCCGGGGTAGGGCGAGGCAAACGCGATCCTGGCCTTGCCGGCGCCCTGGTGCGTGAACACCGTCATGAAGAGGCTCTCCCCGGTGAGGAGACGCTTGCCGGCGCCGACGAGCTTGTTCATGAAGCCGCCGTCCTGGCCGCCGCCGTCGCCGAAGATGGTGTTCATCTCGATGCCGTTGTCCATGTACATCATGCCGCCGGCTTCGGCGACGACGCTCTCGCCGGGATCGAGCTCGACTTCGACGAACTGCATCTCGGCGCCGAAGACCTCGAAGTCGATCTCGTCGGCGCGGCCGGTTCGAGGCGCCGGCGGCGGCGCGGGTGCGGCCGCCGTGATGTTCTTGAACTCCTCGACCGAGTCGGCGGGGATCCACCCGCGCATGCCGTCGGTAAAGACGTGGTGCCGGCCGCTGTACTGACCCGCCTGGAACCTCGCCTTGAGATCGCCCTCGCTGAACGGTCCGTAGCTCTGACCGTCGACCGCCACGTACCACTGCTTGTCGCTCATGAGTCCTCCGTCGTCGAATGTGCCCGCGGATTATACGCGATCCGGACTCACTCCCACTCCAACAGTCCCTGCTCGCCGAGGGGTTCGACACACCGCGGATCGTCGTTCCTCGGCGAGTTGACCGTGGCGCCGACCGGGACCGCCTCCATCCCCTCGGCGGGGTGGGGCAGGAGCATGGCCTCGGCGCCGTCGGGGCCGAGGGGGCCCGGGGCGATCCAATCGTCGAATCGTTCGGGAGGGATGATGACGGGCATCCGGTCGTGGAGCGGGGCGATGAGCCGGCTTGGGCGGGTCGTGAGGATCGTGCACGACTCGACGGGAACGCCGTCGGGAGGCGTCCACCGCTCCCAGAGACCGCCGAAGGCGAACGGCCGCCGGTCCATGAAACGGATGTGGTGCGGCAGCTTGCCGGTCGGAGTCTTGGCCCACTCGAAGAAACCGTCCGCCGGGACCAGGCAGCGGTGGTGTTTGAAGGCGGAACGGAAAGACGGCTTGTCGGCGGCGGTCTCGGCCCGGGCGTTGATCAACGTGTTGCCGATCTTCGCGTCCTTGGCCCAGGAGGGAATCAGACCCCAGCGGACCGTGGCCCACTCCCTGTCACGTCCGGCGCCGACACGGACGATGGGCACCGGTTGGGAAGGCGCGATGTTGTATCGAGGAGTCAGCTCGAACAACGGCTCGAGATCGAACAGAGTCGCGAGCATCGAAGCGTCGACGGTCAGGGTGTATCTGCCGCACATGCGTCCATCCTATCGCGGATGATCCGTGAGCTGTCCGCCGCGGCCGACGGTGCATCCGTCCCGGGTGTGCACTTCGATGCCGAGTCTTGTATTTTGCATGCCCGCAGGCGCGGGCGACGAACGGGGCCTCGGGATCGCGGAGAATGAGCGCACCGCCTCTGCCGCGCCGGCCGGCAACAATGGTAGGCTTGGCCCTCAATCGACGGTTGCGTGATCCGGGGGATCAAAATGGCAGGAATTTTCAAGGCGTACGACATCCGCGGCACCTATCCCGACCAGCTCGATGAGACGACGGCGTTTCACGTCGGCTACTACTTCAAGGACCTCCTCGAAGACGAGGATCTCGCGCTCGGGCCGGTGGTCGTCGTTTCACGCGACATGCGGTCGCATTCGGTGCCGCTGGCCCAGGCGGTCAAGAACGGTCTTCGGGCGCGTGGGGTCGCGGTCATCGATATCGGCATCGCCGATACGCCGCAGAACTACTTCGCGACCGGCCACCTCGGTGCGTCCGGCGGAATCCAGATCACCGCGAGCCACAACCCGGCGGTCTACAACGGGTTCAAGATGTCCCGCCGGGACGCCATCCCGGTCTCCTATGAAACCGGGATCGACCGCCTGGAGCAGCTGATTCTGGCCACCGATGTGGCCACCGACCTCGGGCCCGAAGCCGGCGAGGAGGTCCGCGACGTCTTCGCCGATTACACCGAGCACATCCTCGCCGAGCTCATCAGCAGCGAGCCCAGACTCAAGCTCGCAGCCGACGCCGCCAACGGCATGGGGACGCTCTATCAACCGATCCTCGAGCACCTCAACCTCGAGGTCACGCCGTTGTACTTTTCCCTCGACGGGACGTTCCCGAATCACGAGGCGAACCCCCTCAAGGCCGAGAACCTCGTCGACGTCGAGCGGGCGGTGAAGGACCACGGCTGCGATTTCGGCGTCGCGTTCGACGGCGACGCGGACCGCGCCATCATCATCGACGAAAAGGGCAACGCCATTTCGGCCGACATGATCACCGGTCTGCTCGCCCCGCGCTTTCTCCGTGATGATCCCGGCGCCGCCATCGTCTACGACCTGAGGTCCTCGTGGTCGACCAAGGAAGCCATCGAGGAGGCCGGCGGCAAGGCGGTCCGTGAGCGGGTCGGCCACTCCTTCATCAAGGCCACCATGCGCGAACACGATTCGCCCTTCGGGGGCGAGCTCGCAGGACACTTCTACTACCGGCGGAACTACACCGCCGACTCTTCCATCGGCACCGTCATCGAGGTCCTCAACCACCTCCGGGAGACCGGCAAACCGCTGTCCGAGCTCGTGGCGCCGCTCAAGCGCTACTTCGCCACCGGCGAGATCAACTTCAAGGTCGAGGACAAGCAGGGGATGATCCGGCACCTCGCCGAGGTCTTTGCCGACGGTGAGATCGACTACCTCGACGGCATCACGGTCCAGTTCGCCGACTGGTGGTTCAACGTCCGGCCGTCGAACACCGAACCTTATCTGCGTCTGGTCCTCGAGGCCAGGACGGCCGGGATGATGGGCGAGAAGCGCGACCTGCTCCTCAGCCATCTCGGGACCCCGGAGGACTGATCGCCTTGACCGCCATCCTCGGAATATCAGCCTTCTACCACGACTCGGCGGCCGCTCTCGTGGTCGATGGAAGGGTCGTGGCCGCGGCGCAGGAAGAGCGCTTCACCAGAATCAAACACGACCACGGCTTCCCCAGCCACGCCATCGCCTACTGCCTCCGGGAGGCGGGCCTGGCGGCGGAGGACCTCGATTACGTCGGATTCTACGACAAGCCGTTTCTGAAGTTCGAACGGCTCCTCGAAACCTATCTCGCCTTCGCCCCGTCGGGATTTCGTTCCTTTCTCAAAGCGATGCCGCTGTGGCTCAACCAGAAGCTCCACCTGCCGCGCGAGATCCGCCGCGAGCTCGGCGGCGGCTACACCAGGCGCATCGTCTTCACCGAGCACCACGAGTCCCACGCCGCCTCGGCCTTCTACCCCTCGCCCTTCGACGAAGCGGCGATCATGACCCTCGACGGGGTCGGGGAGTGGGCGACCGCGAGCTTCGGCGCCGGGCGCGGCAATCGGATCGAGCTCAGCCACGAGCTTCGCTTCCCGCACAGCCTCGGTCTCCTCTACTCGGCCTTCACCTACTTCACCGGCTTCAAGGTCAACTCGGGCGAGTACAAGCTCATGGGTCTCGCGCCCTACGGTGAGCCGAAGTATGCCGATCTCATCTTGAATGAGCTGCTCGATCTCCGCGACGACGGCTCCTTCCGCCTGAATCTCGAGTACTTCAACTTCTGTCAGGGCCTCACCATGACCTCGAAACGCTTCGACCGGCTCTTCGGCGGTCCGCCGAGGCAGCCGGAGTCGGCGCTGACCCAGCGCGAGATGGATCTGGCCGCCTCGATCCAGCTTGTCACCGAGGAGATCCTCATGCGGATGGTGCGGCACGTTCATGTCGTGACCGGCATGAAGCATCTCTGCCTCGCCGGCGGCGTCGCCCTCAACTGCGTCGGCAACGGCCGCATTCTCCGCGAAGGCCCCTTCGAGAAGGTCTGGATCCAACCCGCGGCGGGCGATGCCGGCGGCGCGCTCGGCGTCGCGCTTTTCATCTGGCACCAGCTTCTCGATCACCGACGCGAGGTGGTGGAACCCGACGGGCAGCAGGGATCCCTCCTCGGGCCCAGCTTCGACGACGATTCGATCCGGTCCTTCCTCGACGCTTCGGGGGCCGTCTACCATCACCTCGCCGACCCGGATGCCCTCGACAGCCGGTTGGTCGAGCTCATCGAGGACGAGAAGGTGGTGGGGCTCTTCCAGGGGCGGATGGAGTTCGGTCCGCGCGCGCTCGGCTGCCGGTCCATCATCGGCGACGCGCGGAGCCGCGCCATGCAGTCGGTGATGAATCTGAAGATCAAGTTCCGCGAGTCGTTCCGGCCGTTCGCGCCCATCGTTCTCGCCGAAAGGGCGTCCCGGTACTTCGACATGGCGGGAGACGCCGACAGCCCGTACATGTTGGTGGTATCACCGGTCGCAGCCGAACAGAAAGTGTCCGTGGCGGACGGCGCCGCGGTCGGGCTCGACAAGCTCAAGATAGTTCGTTCGCTCATTCCCGCGGTCACCCACGTCGACTATTCGGCTCGCGTCCAGACCGTCGACCGGGAGCGGAACCCGAGACTGCACCGGCTGATGACCCGATTCGACGAAACAACCGGCTGCCCGGTCCTCATCAACACCTCGTTCAACGTCCGCGGCGAGCCCATCGTCTGCACCCCCGAAGACGCCTACCACTGTTTCATGGGCACCGACATGGACGTCCTGGTCCTCGAGAACCACGTTCTGCTCAAATCGGAACAACCCGCGAGCGGGATCGACCGGGAGGACTATCTCTCGCGGTTCGAGTTGGATTGAGGAGACGCTGTGAGCATCATCCGCATCAACCGCAACCCGAGCCCCAGGCAACTCAACCAGTTCGGCTTCATCTGGCTCGCTTTTCTCTCCTTCTTCGGCGCCCTGGCCTGGTTCAGACTGCATGAACCCGCGCTGGCGCAA
>JAHECW010000231.1 GCA_024641545.1 Acidobacteriota bacterium | reverse complement strand
CAGATCGGTGTGGAACGAGGTCGGTGGGGTCCAGGTTCCCTCCTGCAGCTGATCCGCCCTCTTGGCCACCATCCCGTCGCCGTAACCCGACAGCCCATGACAGGGCGAACAGTAGATCTCGAAGCGCTGCCGTCCGCGTTCGAGCAGCGCCATCGTGACCGGCACCGGGCTCGTCTCGATCCAGGCATCGCCATCCGCCTTGCCTGTGATCAGTGCGGGCTCGCCGATGACGGCACCCCGCGCCACCGTCCCCGGGACCGGCGGCCGCATCCCTCGGCGGTCGGCAAAGAGTACCAGGCGCGACTGAGCCTTGACCTTGGGCTGATTGTCCATGTCCTGGATGATGTGGATCCTCGGCTCGGTCTTCTTGACCGTTCGCGCCCGCAACGCCAGCGCGATGGGAATCCAGGACAGCGCCACCAGAATAACCACCATCGAAATCAACCAGCGGGGCATGCTCAGGCCTCCACCGCTTCCACCTGGAGCGGACCGAGCGACTCCAGGAGCTCACGCGTCTTGATCGGATCGAATGTCGGATCCGCAGCCTCGATACTGATCAGGAATCGGTCGTCGGTCGCGCGTTTCATCAACCGGCTCGAGTGCAGCGGGTGCGACAGCTGCGGCAGACGGTTGAAAACGAGCATTCCGAGGAGCGCGGAGATCGCCGAGAAGAGGATCGTCATCTCGAAGGCGACGGGGATGTTCGCCGGCAGAGAGAAGATCGGCTTGCCGCTGATCATGAACGGATAGTCGAAGGCGTTGGTGAACCACTGCAGGCCGATTCCGGCGGCGCAGCCGGTCAAGCCGGCGCCGAAGACCACGAAAGGCAGCTTGGTGGGTTTGATCCCCATGGCCGCATCGAGGCCGTGGACCACGAACGGGGTGTGGGTGTCCCATCTGGAGAAGCCCGCGTCGCGGACCTCGGCCACCGCGGCGAGAAACTCGTCGATCTTGTCGAAGCTGGCGACCAACCCGTAGAAGGTGGTTTCCTTTTCCGCGACGGCGGCCCGGGTGGTGGTGTCGGCGCTCATGCTTTCACCTTCCCCTTCTCGGTGAGGATATCTCCGTGGTAGTCGCCGTGGCCCATCACCGCCACATCCTTGAGGTGAGCCTGCGGCATGACGCCCTTGACCTCGGCCATGCCGACGATGGGCAGGAAACGGACAAAGAGCAGGAAGAGGGTCATGAAGAGACCGAAGCTGCCGACAAAGGTCATGATGTCGACGATGCTCGGACGGTAGTAACCCCAACTCGACGGCAGGTAGTCCCGGCTCAACGAGCTCACCACAATGACGAAGCGCTCGAACCACATCCCGACGTTGATCAGGATCGAGGCGCACCACAGCACCACGATGTTGGTGCGGAGCTTCTTGAACCAGAAGATCTGCGGCACGAGGACGTTGCAGCTCACCATGATCCAGTAGGCCCAGGCATAGGGACCGAAGGCCCGGTTGAGGAAGGTGAAGGCCTCGTAGGAGTTGCCGCTGTACCAGGCGATGAAGAACTCGGTGGAGTACGCAAGACCGACCATCATGCCGGTCGCCAGCATGATCTTGGACATGCTCTCGAGGTGGCGGAGGGTGATGATCTCCTCAAGGTGGAAGAACTTCCGGGTCGGGATAACCAGCGTCACCACCATGGCGAAACCGGAGAAGATCGCACCGGCGACGAAGTAGGGCGGGAAGATCGTCGTGTGCCAACCGGGGACGATGGAGACGGCGAAGTCGAAGCTGACCACCGAGTGCACCGAAAGCACCAGGGGCGTCGCCAGCGCCGCCAGCAGCAGGTAGGCCATTTCGAACCGGTGCCAGTGGCGGTTGGACGACCGCCAGCCGAGGCTGAGAATCCCGTAGATGAACCACCTCACCTTGGTCTTGGCGCGGTCGCGGAGGGTGGCGAGGTCGGGGATCATCCCCATGTACCAGAAGAGCAACGACACGGTTGCGTATGTGCCGACCGCGAAGACATCCCACAGCAGCGGCGATCGGAAGTTGGGCCACATCGACATCTGGTTGGGAATCGGGGCCAACCAGTACGCGACCCAGACCCGGCCGACGTGGATGCCGGGGAAGATCCCGGCGCAGACCACGGCGAAAATCGTCATGCCTTCGGCGAACCGGTTGATGCTGGTCCGCCACCTCTGCCGGAGCAGGAAGAGGATCGCCGAAATCAGCGTTCCCGCATGGCCGATGCCGACCCAGAATACGAAATTGACGATCGCCCAGCCCCAGGCGACCGGCACCTGCAGGCCCCACACCCCGACCCCGGTGGTGATCAGATACGTGATCATGGCGAAGAGCACGCCGGTGAGGCTGAGCGAGATGAAGAAGGCGATCCACCATGCCGGCGGCGTCTTGGGCATCTCCGGGATGCCGCACACCGCTTCGGTCACGCTGTGGAAGTCGTTGTCGCCGACGACCAGAGGCGCCCGGCGGGTCGGGTCGTCGGTGGTGTTGTCGAGGTAGGCCCGTGACACTGGAATGGAGGTGCTCATGATCCTCAGCCCTCGCCATTCTCATGGGTCGATTCGTCGCCATGATGCGGCGACGGATGCCCGCCGGTCTCTCCCCCACCCAACTTGTTGGACATGCGGCCGAGGTACTGGGTCCGCGGCCGGATGTTGAGTTCGACCAGGGTCGAGTAGGCGCGCTGGTCCTCGCGCAGTTTTGAAACCTCGCTCGTCGGATCGTTGAGATCGCCGAACGCGATGGCCTTCGTCGGACAGGTCTGGGCGCACGCCGGCACGATCTCGCCGTCGGTGATCGGACGGTTGTCGTTGCGGGCGCCGATCCGCACCTGCTGGATTCGCTGGATGCAGTAGGTGCACTTCTCCATCACGCCGCGGCTGCGGACCGTGACCTGGGGGTTGAACTGGAGCTTCTCCACTTCCTGGAGATTCTTGTGGTAGTTGAAGAAGTTGAACCGACGGACCTTGAACGGACAGTTGTTCGAGCAGTAGCGGGTCCCGATGCACCGGTTGTAGACCATGGCGTTGATGCCGTCCTGGGTGTGCTGGGTCGCGGCCACCGGACAGACCTGCTCGCACGGGGCGTTCTCACACTGGACGCAGGTCATGGGCTGGAAGACGATCTCGGCGTCGTCGACATCGAGCGCGCCCACCCCGGGTTCGGTCTTGAAATATCGATCGACCCGAAGCCAGTGCATCTCGCGCTGGTTGACCACCTGCTCGCGGCCGACCACCGGAACGTTGTTCTCGGCCTGGCACGCGACGACGCAGGCGTTACAGCCGTTGCACGCGTTGAGATCGATCGCCATCCCCCACTGTTCGCCCTCGTACTGCTTGTCCTTCCACAGCGAGGTCAGGGGCGGGTGGTGGTCCATGTGCCGGAAGACCTCGGGGTCGGCGAGATAGCTGTCGATGTTCGCTTCCCGCACGAGGTTGGAAATCCGGCTGTTGCGGGCGCCGAACCCGATGGGATCGATGGCGAAGTGATCCTGGGTCGACGCCAGCTGAACGGCGCGGCCGGTCCGCTTGACCGCGACCTCGGCCACCAACCACGGCGAGGACGCGGTCCGGAAGCCATAAAGATCCGCCCCGACACCGGTGCCGACGGAACCCGCCGCGGTCCGGCCGTAGCCAAGCGAAGCGCTCAACGTGGCCGCGGCCTGACCGGGAACAATGCACACGGGCAACACCGCGGCCGCACCGCCGGCCGAGACTTCCACCAGATCACCCTCGCCGAGGCCGAGCTCGCGAGCCGTCGGCGGCGCCACCTGAAGAACATTGTCCCAGGTCGTCTTGGTGATCGAATCGGGCAGTTCCTGCTGCCACGCGTTGTTGGCCCAACGACCGTCAACGACCTTGCGGTCCGCGGTCAGAACCAACTCGGGACGGGCAACCGACGGGGACGGAAGGTTGATGAGTGCGGCCAGCGCGGCGCCGGAACCTGCAAGGCGGGAACCATCGAGAGCGGCGACGACCGGCGCCGAGCCGGTTCCCTGGACGACGCCGTCGCGGAGGGCGCGTTTCCAGGCCGTCTCGACGTCCGGGCCCTCGAGAGCGGTCGCTGCGGTCTCGCGAACGATTTCATGGCCGTTCGTCTCGGCTTCGCCGAGCACCGTCGCAACCACCTCGATCGCGCTCCGGCCGCCGTAAAGGGGCTCGACGAGGGGCTGCTGGAGGGTCAGGGTGCCGTCCCAGGCCCGCCCGTCTCCCCACGCCTCGAGTGCGTGTGCCCGGGGGAGATGCCAGCTGCAGGCTCTCGATGTCTCGTCGTTGTACAGGCTGAGGTGGATGCTGTTCGGCAGTTTGGCGAGGAGATCGCCGAACCCGAGGTCGGCAGGCGCATCGTAGACGGGATTGCCGCCGATGACGAGCAGGGTCTCGACCGCGCCGGAGCTCATTTTCCCGGCGAGATCGGCGATCGCCTGCATGTGGGTCGGCCGCTCGGGCGTCGGGTCCTCGGTGTAGTACAGGGTCGCGCCGACCGCTCCCAGACCTTCGTTGAGCACCGCCGCCAGGGCATGGACCTCAGGCGCCTGACCTGGGCCGACGAGGATCACGCCCGCACCGCGGTGGGCCATGAGATCGGCGGCAAGACCGGTGACGAACTCATCACCGCCCGCATCGGCCGATCCGTACGCGGCCTCGAGGTTGACCGCCCTCTCGGGCAGCTCCAGATGGAGACCGGCGACGAGCTCGCGCGCCACCATGGCGAGCAGTTTGGGGATCCCAGATCTCGGTACCGCCCGTCGGTGATCGGCCTGCCCACCGGTGATGGTGAAGGCGGGCTCGGCGACCCACAAGCGGCTGATGCCGGCGGCTGAAGGCCTGCGGGTCTCGGCAAACTGCCGGGCGAGCGGGATCGCCGCCGGATGATCGAAGAAAGGATCGGCATCGAAACACGCGATGACCTTTGCGCGGCTCAGATCCGGGTGGACCCGGAGCGGGCGGCCGAAGGCGATGGCGGTTCCCTCTCGCTCCGCATCGCGGCTGATCGGCTGATACTCGAACCACAGCGAGTCGGGCAGCGTCTCGGCGAAGCTCCGGCGCAGGCGCGCCATGCTCGGCGACGAGGTGGGTTCGGCCAGCACGGCCAGGCCTGCACCCGATTTCGAGAGATGGTCGTTGGTCCACGAAACGAATTCGTCCCAGTTCTTGACGAAATCCTGCCCGCTCTGGCGGTAGAGCAGGCGCTGGCTGCGGTCCGGGTCGTAGAGCTGGAGTATGTCGGCCTGCGCGGTTGCCGGCAGGGCGCCGAGGCTGTCCGGGTGGTTGGGGTTGCCCTCGTTCTTGATCGGCCGGCCGTCGACCGAGGTCACCAGCAGGCCGATCGCCGACCCGCCGATCTCCATGGCCGTCGCGTACTGCTCGGCCACGCCCGGCGTTCGGCCTTCCGGTCGACTGGCGAAGGGAACGATCTCTTCCTTCGGCCAGCGGCACGAGGTCAGTCCGGCAAAGGCGATGGACGCCCCCATGACTTTGAGGAACTGACGACGGGTGGCCGGCGGCAACCGGTCCCACTCGTCGTTCGGGAACTCGCGTCGGACGGCTTCCTTGAATTCAGGAGTCTGCGCGAGTTCGTCGAGACTTCGCCAGTACTGCATGCCCTTCTCCGGCCTTAGCGATGACATGTGTTGCAATCCGTCGGAGGATTGATGTTGTTGGTTTCACGCAAGCGGGTCCCGAGCGCCAGCTGATCTTCCTCAGGCACCCAATCGAGCTGGGTGACGAACTCCGCCGGCCGGAGGTGGTTCTCCGGGCTGCGGTGGCACTCCAGGCACCAGCCCATGCTCAGAGGTTCGGCCTGGAAGACCGTTTCCATGGTGTCGATCCGGCCGTGGCAGGACACGCACCCGACCCCGCGGCGAACGTGGGCCGAGTGATCGAAGTAGACATAGTCCGGGAGATCGTGGACGCGGATCCACGGCACCGGCATCCCGGTGGCGTAGCTCTCGCGGACCGGGATGAGCTTTTCCGAGTTCGCCCGCACCTTGGAGTGGCAGTTCATGCAGGTTTGCGTCGGCGGGATCGCCGCGGCCGCCGCGACCTCGACCCCGGTGTGGCAGTAGCGGCAATCCATGCCGAGCTGACCCACATGCAGCGCGTGGCTGTACGGGACCGGCTGGGTGGGCATATAACCCACGTCGGTCGCCTTCGGAGAGAAGCCGAGGAAGACGATGGTGCCGGCGTAGACCAGCCCCCCTACCGCGGCCGCTGCAATTCCCGGTCTCAACACCGACGTCCACTTTGGAAAAGTGAAGATATCGTTAGACTTATCTTCTGTCATGAGAACGAATCCTAGCTTCGATTTTTCGCCAAGTCAAGTGGAGGCGACGGTGTAGAATGCCGCCATGTCAAACGCCTCTATCGATCTCAGATCAGACACGGTAACACACCCAACTCAATCCATGCGACGGGCCATGTTCGAGGCCGCCGTCGGCGACGACGTCTACGGCGAAGACCCGACCGTCAACCGGCTGGAAGCCCGCGCCGCTGCCCTGATGAACCGCGAGGCCGCGCTCTTTGTTCCGTCGGGAACCATGGGCAACCAGATCGCCGTCCACCTCCACACCAGACCCGGCACCGAGGTCATCGGCGACGCGGGCTGCCACATCTTCAACTTCGAGATGGGCGCCATGTCGATGCTCTCGGGCGCCTTCCCGCGCCCCATCGCAACCGCGGACGGCATCCTGGCGCCCGACCAGGTCGAGGCGGCGATCCAGGGCAAGGTCGGCTACCGGACCCCGACTTCGATGTTGGCGTTGGAGAACAGCCACAACCTCGCCGGCGGGAGGATCACTCCGGTCGCCAGAATGCGCGAGCTCATCGCCGTCGCGAAAGACCACGGGCTGCCGGTTCACCTCGACGGCGCACGCATCCACAACTCGGCCGCCGCCCTGGGCGTCCCGGCCGCCGAGATCGCCGCCGGCTGCGACACCGTCATGTTCTGCCTCTCCAAGGGTCTCGGCGCCCCCGTCGGCTCGATGCTCGTCGGCGACGCCGACGCCAT
>JAHECW010000057.1 GCA_024641545.1 Acidobacteriota bacterium | reverse complement strand
GCCGGCGTCGGCGTTGGAGGTCTCGCCATCGCCCTCGCCGCTCAAAGCACCCTCGAGAACTTCATCGGCGGGATCATCCTCTACGCCGACCAGCCGGTGAGGGTCGGAGACGTCTGTAAATTCGGCGACCGCCGCGGCACCGTCGAGGATGTCGGATTGCGCTCGGTCAAGGTGCGCACCATCGACAACACGGTGGTGACGATTCCCAACGCCAGCTTCGCAAAAATGCAGCTCGAGAATCTGTCGGAACGAAACCGGATCCTCCTCCGCGAAGAACTCCGTCTGGGGTACGAGACGACCCGCGAACAACTACGAGCCGTTCTGTCCGGGCTCGAGTCCATGCTCAAAGACCACGGGCACATCGACGAGAACCGCCTCCGCGTGCGTTTGACCGGTTTCGAAGATGCGCTCCCGGAAATCGAGATCTTCGCCTACGCCATGGCCGAGACCTGGCCGGAGTTCCTCGAAATCCGCGAAAACGTCCTCTTCAAGGTCATGGAGATCATCGAGGGCGCGGGGACCCGGCTCGCCCTGCCGACGGAGGTGCGTTTTGCAGCTGAATTCGAAGGGAGTCGTGAGTCGTGAATCGTGAGTCGGGAGTCGTAAGTCGTAAGTCGTAAGTCGGGAGTCGTCAGACGTAAGTCGTGAGTCGTCAGACGTAAGTCGGGAGTCGTGAGTCGCTGCAGCCCTGGGGGCGCGACAAGGAATCGCCAATGAGAACTCACCGTGATCTGGACGCGTGGAAACTCGGAATCAGCCTGGCAGACCTCATCTATGAAACGACTCGTGATTTCCCGTCAGAAGAACGGTTCGGCCTCACTTCGCAGCTTCGCCGCGCGGCCGTCTCTGTATCAACCAACATCGCCGAAGGAGCCGCGCGAGAAACCACAAAGGACTATCGGAGATTCCTGTTCATCGCGCGAGGTTCACTCGCAGAACTGGAGACCCTGGTTGTGATTGCTGCGAACGCCGGATTGATTGACGATGACCAGAAACAAGAGTTGCTGACATCGCGAAACAGGACCGCCCAAACCCTTCAAGGCCTGATTCGGTCGTTGAACCAGTAGCTACCGAAACCGGGTCCGACTCACCACACCGGCCTACCGACTCCCTACTCACGACGTACGACTCACGACTCCCGACTCACGACTTACGACTTACGACTTACGACTCCCAACTCACGACTCACCCGCTGACCTATACTCACCCCATGACCGACTCCCCCACCGTTCCCAACCTCCTTTCCCGCATCCCGGCCGGCGGGACCGCCGATCCGGACCAGATCCTCGATCTCTTCCTCGAGTGGGTGTCCGAGATCGGCTTCGAGCTCTACCCGGCTCAGGAAGAGGCGCTCCTCGAGATCATGGCCGGCCGCCATGTGGTGCTCTCCACTCCCACCGGGTCGGGCAAGTCGCTCGTCGCGCTGGGCCTCCACTTCAAGGGTCTTTGCGAGGGCAAGGTCTCGTACTACACCTCTCCCATCAAAGCGCTGGCGTCGGAGAAGTTCTTCTCGCTCTGCAACGACTTGGGCGCCGACAACGTCGGGATGCTCACCGGCGACGCCAGCATCAACCCCGACGCATCGGTGATCTGCTGTACCGCCGAGGTGCTGGCCAATCTCTCGCTTCGGCTGGGTTCCGATCTCAACGCCCCGTACGTGGTGATGGACGAGTTTCACTACTACGCCGACCGCGACCGCGGCTGGGCGTGGCAGGTGCCGCTGGTGAACGCACCGACGAGCCAGTTCCTCCTCATGTCCGCGACGCTCGGCGACATGACGGCCATCATGCAGCAAGTCGAGGATCGCTCCCGCAGGGAGGCGGTCCACGTCACCTCGGCCGAGCGTCCGGTCCCGCTCGATTTCAGCTACCGCGAGACCCCCATCCACGAAACCGTGGAGTGGCTCGCCGAGAGCAAGAAGGCGCCGGTCTACGTCGTCAACTTCACCCAGCGCGAATGCGCCGAGCTCGCCCAGGCGCTGACCAGCATGCCGCTCACCACCAAAGAGGAAAAGACAGCGATCAAGGACGCCGTCGGCGAAACTAGGTTCACGACTCCGTACGGCAAGGAGTTTCGGCGTTTTCTCTCCTTCGGCATCGGTGTCCACCACGCCGGGCTGCTGCCGAAATACCGGCTCTTGGTGGAGAAGCTGGCGCAGCAGGGGCTGCTCAAGATCATCTCGGGCACCGACACCCTCGGCGTCGGCGTCAACATCCCGATTCGGACGGTGCTTTTTACCAAGCTCGCCAAATTCGACGGCGAGAAAGTCACCCAACTCAAGGTCCGCGACTTCAAGCAGATTGCGGGCCGCGCGGGGCGCAAAGGCTTCGACGACGAGGGCAGCGTTGTCGCCCAGGCCCCCGACCACGTCATCGAGAAGATCCTCGCCGACCGCAGGGCCGCAGCCAACCCGAAGAAAAAGAAGAAAGGCCCACCCAAACAGCCGCGAGCGGGAGAGGTCTCCTGGTCTGAGGACACGTTCAAAAACCTCATTGCGAACCAGCCGGAGCGCCTCGTCTCACGCTTCCGGATCACTCCAGGGATGATGGTCGACCTGCTCCAGCGCGACGCCGCCGTCAACGACCCCACCCTCGGCAACTTCCACTCGCTGCGCGAGCTCATCCGGCACTGCCACGATGACGACGCCGGAAAGGCGAGCCACCTCAACCACGCCGGCAAGCTCGCCCGTTCGCTCGAGCACGCCGGAATCATCCGGATGGTCAAAGACACCGACAGCTCCTACTACTGGGTCGTGGTCAACGACGATCTCCAGTTCGACTTTTCGCTCTTCCACAACCTCTCGCTCTTTCTCATCGAGGCCATCGAGGGGCTCGACCGTGACGACCCGGACTTCGCGCTCGACCTGCTGAGCCTGGTCGAGTCGGTGCTCGAGGATCCGACGATCATCCTGCGCCGACAGCTCGATGTCATCAAGACCGAGCTCATCAACCGGCTCAAGGCCGAAGGGGTGAGCTACGACGAGAGGATGAATCAACTCGATCAGGTCACCCCGCCGCAGCCCCGTGCAGACTATCTCTTCGCGGTTTTCGAGCGCTTCCGCAAACTCCACCCGTGGGTCGGCGGCGATATGGTCAAACCCAAGTCCATCGGCCGCGAAATGATCGAGGACTATCTCGACTTCGGCGACTATGTGAAGAAGTACGGCCTCCACCGCTTCGAGGGGGTGCTGCTCCGCTATCTTTCTCAGCTCTACAAGACGCTGGATCAGAATGTTCCGGAGTTGGTCAAGGACGACGCCGTGCTCGAGGTCCTCGGCTACTTCCGCTCGATGCTCGAACGGGTCGACACCAGCCTCATCGAAGAGTGGGAGGGTCTGCGCCACCCCGAATTGCGGCTCGAGCAGGGCGTCGAGGATTCCCACGACGCGCTCCGCCTGCTCGCCATCGAGGAGCTGCGGACCGACGACCGCAAGCTCTCCTCACGGGTCCGCGCCGAGATGCGGCAGCTCGTCCGCGCCTTGTCGCAGCGGGACTGGGAAACCGCCGAAGGCAGCGTTCGCCAGCCCGATGACGAAACCGCACGCTGGCCCGGTGAACGCTTCAGCTCGGCCCTGGCGCCGTTTTTCGAGCGCTTCGACGCGCTCGTCTTCGACCACCGCGCCCGTCTCAACGACACCACCGTCGTCTCCCGCGAAGGCGACAAACGGTGGAAGATCACCCAGAACCTCTTCGATCCCGAAGACGAGAACCTCTGGTACATCGAGGGCGAGGTCGACCTCGATCAATGGGCGGGGGGACCGCTGGTGGCAGTGACGGAGATCGGGTCGTAGAACGAAGTGCGCCCAACCGCAGGCTGGACCCCGGCCCCGCTCGAGCGCCCTCCGCGGGATCGTGGCGATCTGCGAGAGTCGGAGATCGTCGACGACGTCGATTCAAGACTCGCCTGCCGAACCACGGCCGGCGCCATCGAGCCTGGAGGTTTCCTCAAGGCACCACTCCATTTTCCAGCGTCGTCATCGGCAACACTACCGGCGACGGATTCGCATTCCCGCCGGCGCTGAAGCCTCGCCATTTCACGCGATGACCGGGGTCACACCCGCCGTAATCTGTGTGTAGAATACTTCCGCGGACGAGTCGGGGCGTTGGATTCAGCCGACCGACCGAACCCGGCGTCTCACGTTTCAGCGGGTCATTCCCGAGTTCTTCCTGTGCGGCTTGCGTCCGAGATCCCGGGTCAACGAGAGGAGACAACATGAATCGAAAACTGCTCATCAGCGCCATCTTGTTCACCTTCGCAACCGTACCACCCGCCTTCGCCCAGTTCGGTTTTCCCTCTTGTGCCGGACAACCGGTCCTCACCGGAAACCAGACCGGAACTGTGAGCCTCAACGCCTACGCGATCTTCACCGCCTACAGCGACACCATCGACACCTCCGCCGGCACCGGATGCGAAGCGGCCGCGGGGCTTCCCGACTCGGTGGTCTGCTTCACGCCGGGGACCGCCTGCAGCGTGACCGCCCGCCTCATTTCGCCGAGCGGCACGCAGATGGCCCTCAACGTCCTGGCCGGATGCAGCACGGCGCCCGCCTCCTGCCTCGACGGCCAGAGCGGCGACACCGGGGAGATCGGCACGACCACTCCACTCACCGTCACCCAGTACTGCTATGTCGCCAGCGTCGCCGGCGCACCATCCGAGGCCAGGTTCGAGTTCGACAATCTCTCGACCTGCGGCACCCTGGCCGGCGGCGGCGGCGGCGGTGGTGGCGGCGGCGGCGGAGCCGACCTCGACGAACTCTACTTCATCCCCGCCGCCGCTCGCGCCGCCGGCGCCGGCTCCTCGTTCTTCGTCACCGATGTCGATGTCAACAACTCGGGCAGGTGGATGGCGACCTACAAGTTCCGCTGGCTTCCCCGCGACACCAACAACGCCTCACCCGCCGAGTCCGGTGAGTTCACCATCGGACCGGGCGTCTCCATCCGCTACCAGGACGTGCTCGCCACGCTCTTCAACATCGGTTCCGGCACCAGCGCCGTCGGTGCGCTCGCCATCATCTCGGACAGCCCCAACCTGCTCTTCATGAGTCGGACCTTCAACTCGAGCGACGAGGGGACCTTCGGCCAGGCCATCATCGGCGTCGGGGAGAGCGATCTCATCCGGGCCGGCGACCGACGCCGCGTCCTGTTCATGACCGAGAACGACGACTACCGCTCCAACCTCGGGTTCCAGAACGGAAAAGACACTCCATTGACGATCAAGTGGGAGCGATTCAAGGCCAACGGAACATCCATCAACACCGGCCAGACCCAACTCCCGCCTCTCGGTAACACCCAGTGGAACCGCGTCTTCAACGACGTCAAGCCCGTCGAAGCGGCCTATGTCGATGTCTGGACCGAGACCAGCGGCGGCGCCTTCGCCGTGTACGGCTCGGTGCTCGACTCCGGCACATCGGACCCGACGACGGTGCCCGCACAGTAGCCGCCCAGTAGCCGGCACATCCGACCGCTGATTGGAGGGCCCGCTCACGGTGGTGCTGGAGATAGGGAGATGAGGTCTTGAGGTCCCGAGGTCCTCACTCCGCCGAAACGAGCGTCCGTGCCTGCCTGTCCTTGGTCACACCCGGGAAGGGCAGCACGCGGTTGTGCATCACGGCGTAGACACCTCCGTCGAGGAGCCGGGCGGCGAGGAGGGCTTCGGTGACGTTCTGCATGGCGTCGGTGTCGCGGAACTCGTACGGCCGCATGGCGCCGGTGAGGATGACCGGGGTGTCGATCTCGCCGAGCTCCCGGTGCAGGACCTCGCCCGTTTTCGCCAGGGTGTCGGTGCCGTGCAGGATCACCACGGCGTCCGAGTTGGGCAGGGCGTCGCGCACCGCCTTGAGGACGACCAGCCGGTCTTCCTCGGTCATGTCGAGAGAGTCCTTGTGCATCACCACGGTGTGGCGGACGAAGAGATCGGGCAGCCGCAGCGAGCCGAGGATGACGTCGAGCACCGACCGCGAGTTGGCCAACGAGCCGTCGAACTCGTTGTAGGTCTTGTCGATCGTTCCGCCGGTTGTGAGGATCGTTAAACGCATTACCTAGCTCCAAAGGCTTGAAACAACGATCAATTATGAATTATGAGTTATGAATTATGAATTGCGCTACACCCGTTCTTCGAGCATGATGAATGCCGTGTGCGATGTCATTCTTAATTCATAATTCATAATTCATAATTAGAATAGTCCGACGCCCCAAAGATCATGCACGTGCAGCACGCCGGCGACCTTGCCGCTGCCGTCGCAGACCATGAGCGAGGTGATCCGCTTTTCTTCGAGCCTCTTGAGCGCCGCCGTGGCGAGCTCGTCGGCCGCGATGCAGGCGCCGCCCTTGTGCATCACCTCTTCAGCCGACCGCGCCAAAGGATCGGGGTCGCGCTCCATGAGCCGGCGGAGATCGCCATCCGTGATCACCCCGAGCAGACTCCCGTCGTCATCGAGGACGGTCGCGAGGCCGAGCCCCTTGCGGCTCATCTCGTAGATCACGTCCTTCATCGCGGTCCCCGCCGCGACCGCCGGCATCTCGTCGCCGACGTGCATCAAATCACGGACCTTGAGGAACTTCTTGCCCAGCTTGCCTCCCGGGTGGAATCGCGCGAAGTCCTCCTCGCGGAACCCCTTGCGTGCCGAAACCGTCAATGCGAGCGCATCACCGAGGGCGAGGCTGGCGGTGGTCGAGGCGGTCGGAGCGAGGTTCAACGGACAGGCCTCGTTCCGCACCCCCAGGTCGAGGTGGACATCGGCAGCCTTGGCCAGGGGCGAGTCGGGGTGGGAACTCATGGCGATGAGCCGAATCCCCAGGCGGCGGAGGATCTCGAGCAACCGCAGGATCTCGTCGGTGGCGCCCGAGTTGGAGATCGCCACGACGAGGTCCGATTCGGTGACCATGCCGAGATCGCCGTGGATCGCCTCCGCCGGATGAAGAAAGAACGCCGGTGTTCCGGTGGAGCTCATGGTGGCCGCGAGCTTGCGGCAGATGATCCCCGACTTGCCCATCCCGGTCCAGATCACCCGGCCGGTGCACGCGGTGACCATCTCCACCGCCCGTTCGAAGCCGCCGTCGAGGTTGTCGATCAGGTTCTTGATGGCATCGGCCTCGGTTTGAAGGACCTGACGTGCGATATCGAGAGTCACGGTTCCACCTCGCCGAGGGCGCCCGAGATCGCCAGCACCTGGGACACCAGGCGGGCGAACTCTGAGGGGTCGAGCTGGGTGGTGGCATCGGAGAGGGCTTCGCCGGGCCGCGGGTGGACCTCGACAAAGATCCCGTCGACCCCGACCGCCGCCGCAGCGCGGGTCAGAAAGGGGTGAAACTCGCGTGCGCCGCCGGTGGAGTGACCGAGTCCGCCCGGGAGTTGGAGCGAGTGGGTGGCGTCGAAGACCACCGGCGCGAAACGCCGCATGATCGGCAGTGAGCGCATGTCGACCACGAGATTGTGGTAGCCGTAGCTGACTCCGCGCTCGGTGAGGGTGACTCGGTCGTTCCCGGTCGAACGGACCTTGTCGACCGCGTTCGCCATGTCTTCGGGCGCCATGAACTGGCCCTTTTTGATGTTGACCGAGGCCCCGCTCTCACCGCAGGCGATGAGGAGATCGGTCTGGCGGCACAAGAAGGCGGGCACCTGGATGACATCGACCACTTCCGCGGCCCGCGCCGCCTGAGTCGGTTCGTGGACATCGGTCAGAATGGCCATTCCCGTCGCTTCCTTGACCGCCGCCAGCGCGTCCAAGCCGGCCTCGAGCCCCGGGCCGCGGAAGCTGGAGACGGACGAGCGGTTGGCCTTGTCGAAGGAGGCCTTGAAGATGACCTTGACGCCCAGGCGCTCGGCGACCGCCCTGACAGTCTCGGCCACATCGAGGACAGAGCCGGCCGACTCGATGACGCAGGGACCGGCGATGAAGAACGGTGGTCCGCCGTCACCGACGGTGATGCCCGGAGCGATCTCGAAGGGGGTCCAGTTCATGCCGTCAGTGTAGCTGAACTCCACAGTTCACCGCTCCCCCTCCCTCTCCTTCCGCCGCTCCCTTTGACCGGACGTATCAGGGAGAGGGAGTGGGAGAAGGAGAGGGGGCGGGCGTGACGCTACGCCTCCAGCGTCCCCTCGCTCACAACCCCGGCCGCGCCGTCATCGCCAAAGGCCTCGCTCCGGGCATCCTGAGCCACGGTTTCGCCGACGGCCTCGTCATCCATCTCGCGAGCCTTGTGGTACTCGACCGCCGCAGCGATAAAGGACTTGAAGATCGGGTGGGGATCGTAGGGCTTCGACTTGAACTCGGGATGGAACTGACAGGCGAGGAACCAGGGGTGTTCGGGAAGCTCGACGACCTCGACGAAGATCCGGTCGGGCGATTTTCCGCTCACGACCATGCCCTTCTCCTCGAAGAGCGGCACGTACTCGGGGTTGACCTCGTACCGGTGGCGATGGCGTTCCCAGACCTCGTCGCTGCGGTACATCTTCCAGGCATTGGAGGCCGGCGTCAGCCGGCACGGGTACTTGCCGAGCCGCATCGTGCCGCCCATCTGGTCGACTCCGACGAGCTCGCGCATCTTGTAGATCACCTTGTAGGGGGGCTGGCTGACGAACTCGGTGGAGTGGGCCCCGGCGAGCCCGCAGACGTTGCGGGCGAACTCGATCATGGCGGTCTGCAGACCGAGACAGATGCCGAAGAACGGGATCTTCCGGCCGCGGGCGAACTCGATGGCGCGGATCATCCCTTCGATTCCGCGCTTGCCGAAACCGCCCGGCACCAGAATCGAGTCCACGTCGAAGAGCTGTTCGGGATAGCCCGAACCCTCGAGGGTCTCGGAATCGATAAAGACCAGCTCGACGTTGACGCCGTTGGCGAGACCGCCGTGGCAGAGCGCCTCGTTGAGCGACTTGTATGAGTCCGCGAGATCGACGTACTTGCCGACGATGCCGACCGACACGGTGGCTTCGCACGCCTTGACCGCGTCGACCACGCCGCGCCACCGGCTCAGGTCGCGCTTGCCTTTGGGGAGATTGAGCTGCTCGAGCACGATCTCGTCAAAACCCTCGGCGGCCAGCTTGAGCGGCACCTCATAGATGGTCTCGGCGTCCTGGGCCGGGATCACCGCCCTCGATTCGACGTTGCAGAACAGGGCGATCTTGTCGCGAAGATCAACGGGCAGCGGACGATCGCACCGGCACAGCAGGATGTCGGGCTGGATTCCGATCTGCAGCAGCCCCTTGACCGAGTGCTGGGTCGGCTTGGTCTTGAGCTCGTCCGAACCCTTGATGTAGGGAACGAGCGTCAGGTGGATGATGAGCACGTTCCCCCGCCCGACCTCGGCGCGAAACTGCCGGATCGCTTCGAGGAAGGGCAGCGACTCGATATCGCCGACGGTCCCGCCGATCTCGACGATGACGAAATCGACATCGCCGCCGAGGGCGCGGATGCCCGCCTTGATCTCATCGGTGATGTGGGGAATCACCTGCACGGTCTTGCCGAGATAGTCTCCCCGGCGTTCCTTTTCGATGACGGAGGCGTAGATCTTGCCGGTGGTGAAGTTGTTCTTCTTCGCCATGGTGGCCGAGGTGAAGCGCTCGTAGTGACCGAGATCGAGATCGGTCTCGGCGCCGTCATCGGTGACGAAGACCTCGCCGTGCTGGAACGGCGACATGGTCCCGGGGTCGACGTTGACATACGGGTCGACCTTGAGCATCGTCACCGAGTAGCCGTGCGCCTCCATCAGCGCTCCCAGCGATGACGCCGAGATTCCTTTCCCCAGCCCCGACACCACACCGCCCGTCACGAAAACGTATTTCGTCGCCATCTCACATCCCTTCCTCAATCCCCGCTCTTCATCAATCGTCGAACGCACTCGAGATCCTCCGGGGTGTCGACCCCATGGGCCGGATCCGGCGCATCCAAAACCAGTATCTGCAGTCCGTGCTCCAGTGCGCGCAGCTGTTCGAGTCCCTCCGCAGCCTCGAGGGGCGACGGCTTCAGCGCAACGAATCGTTCAAGGGTCTCCGGCCGAAATCCGTAGATCCCGAGGTGGAGCCGCCACAGCGATCGAGCGGCCTCAAGGTCGCGCGGAAACGGAATCGGCGAACGGGAGAAGTAGAGCGCCCGACCATCGACATCACGAACCACCTTCACCGCATTGGGGTCGGCCACCTGATCGGCGGACAGCGGCCGACACAAGGTGGCCATTCCGACCTCCGGCAGCGCCCGCATGCCGGCGACCAGGCGGTCGATATTGGCGCCGCTGAGCATCGGTTCGTCGCCCTGAACGTTGACGGCGATCTCCCACCCCGGTCGGCCGGCCAGCGCCGCAGCGATCCGGTCGGTCCCCGATGGATGCTCGCCGGTCATCACCGCCTCGGCCCCGGCCGCGGCCGCCGCTGCCGCAACCCTCTCGTCGTCGGTGGCGACGATCACGTGGTCAACGGCGGTTGCGCCCAGCGCCCTTCGAACGACGTGCGCAATCATGGGTTCCCCGGCAATGTCCGCCAGGGCCTTGCCGGGGAACCGCGTCGATCCCCAGCGAGCGGGGATCGCCGCGACGACGCGTGGTGCATCAATTGTCATCCTGTGGTGGAATGCTAACGATCCGCGAGCGGTGAGTCAAGGGGGCATCGGAAGTTTCATACAATCGTTTGTTTTTGGGTGGTAACTCAACGCAAAAGGAATATTAGGAGATCGATCCTCGATCCGATCCGGTCTCGATCCGGGACCACTTCCAAGCCGGTCTTGGTTTGTGTTGACTTGGATCTCGAGGGTTGATACAAACAAATGTATGAATTTAGACACCAAAACGCGCCTGCTCGAGACCGCAGCCGCCCTCTTCGCCGATCTCGGCTACCGCGGCGCATCGGTCCGCCACATCTGCGATCTGGCAAGGGCCAACCCGGGCGCGGTTTCCTACCACTTCGGCGGCAAGAAACAGCTCTACCGTACCGTCCTGCGCCGGGCGGTATCGTCGTTGTCGGAGTTCAGCGTCTCGCCATCCACCGACGAGGCGGAATCCCCACCCCTGTCGATCCCACAGATGATGGACCGCGTCCTGCTGCGGATGGACGCCAAACCGCACGAAACCCGGCTCCTGCTCCGCGACCTGGCGGATGGCGGAAACGTGGCGGTCGAGGCGCTCGAACCGACTCTGAGATCGGCCATCGAGCACCTGCGGCTTGCCATCGGTGAGGACGCGGCTCCCCGCGGTTCGGCCAACGGGAGGGATCTCCTTCTCGATCTGGCGGCGCCACTCTTTCTGCTCACCGCGGCGTGGCCGGTACTGCAGCGAGCGCTCGATCTGGATCCGGATCAACGGCGAAGGCTGCTCTCCAATGCCTGTCGGCGCACGTTGGAGGCGCACGGGCATCCGGAACTCGAGTAGGAGAAGAAGCTCGAGGTCAGACGTTGGGGGTGAGGAGGTGACGACCCCCCCTCACCTCTCACCCTCTGACCTTCTCACCTTCTTACTCTCCAACCTTCTAACTTCCCAACCTCTTAACTTTCGATCACCTCGTCGGTGATCGTGAACTCGACGCCCCGCTCGGCAAGACGCGCGACGACGAAATCGTAGACGCCGGGCGCTCTTCCGAGAACCTCTGGCGGCACCAGACCGGGTTCGTGGTAGAGGCCCGCCGCAAGCGCCCTGACCGCGGCGGTGCAGGTGTAGCCGGTGGTCCTCGCCATGGACGTGATCCCCTGCTCGTCGTCGTAGCGGTCGAGCATGTCCCAGGTGCGCCGGATTCTCCGGCCGCCGAGCGTGCCTTCGATCGCGATCCGCATCACCGTCTGATCGCCCTCGCCCTCGGGGAGCTGCCACATCGGGAACATCAACTTCGCGGTGAGATCGATGGGCCTGATCTTCGTCCCGTCGACGTCGACTTCTTCCTCGCTGAAGAACCCGGTCTCACGCAGCATCCGCATCCGCTCGGCATGACCGGGATAGCGAAGGGTCTTTTCTTTCATGTCGGGGATGCCTCGGACCTTGAGCAGGGTGCGGAGACCGTCGCTGTTGAAGGCCTCGACGGTGCCGACCCCGGGCAGATCGAGGGGTTCGACCCCGGAGAGCGCGTCCCGCACCACTTCTCTGCCCTGCTCGACGAGCCGCGCGGGCCGGGTGTACTCGGCGATGACATCGATGGGCGAAAAGACCGCGCGGTACTCGTACGGCCACTGACGAATCATCGGCAGCCCACCGACGTAGCAGACAAAGCTCGTCAGCTCGTCGAAGGTGGTCTCGGAGTGACCGAGGGCGATACTGCTGAAGCCGGGCGCGACACCGCAGTCCATGACCGCCGTCACCCCGCGTCGCACTGCGAGATCATGGAGCCCAAACGGATCCTCCTCGAAGAATGAGATGTCGACCACGTTGATTCCGGAGTCGATGATCCGCTGCAGGGTCGCATAGCCCATGGGTCCGGGGACCGCGCCGACGGCCAGGTCGTGGCCGGCGACCATGTCGGCGACCACGGCGGGGTCACCGATGTTTCCCTGCCGGGTCTTCACCCTTGGTAGACCCGCCAAACGGTCGAGCGCGTCCCGCGACGCATCGGCCGCAGTGATTTCCCACCCGTCTTCGATTGCCAGATCCCGAACCATCGCGTTTCCGACCCGACCGCAACCCAAAACCACAACCTTCATTCCAACCTCCATCACAGCGGCCGACACGGTAGCAGACTTCTCCTCGCTGCGGGATTCCGCCGCAAAGAAACACGGGGTGCAGGAATGATCAGTGGCCGAAGAAAAGCAGCCGAACCGATCCCTGGGCGGCCGAGTCCCGTTCCGCTGTAATGGTTCGGGGAGATCGGCCGCAACGGCACCCCTGGTGTCGTGGTCGGTTGGTGTCAGATCCCTCGGGGCGAGCTGGTGATCCTGCTCAGGCACTCGATCAGTGCCTCCTGGTCGACCGGTTTGGCGAGCACGCAGTCCGCCCCACGCTCGAGGTCGCGGCCCATCAGGTACCCGCGGCCGTTGTCCTGGACAATGTTGTCGTTGCCGGTGAGGACCACGATCGGAACCGACGACCAGCGGTCGTGCCGGCGAATCGTCACGAGAAGATCGAGCCCCGATCTGCCGGGCAGGACGACATCCAGAACGACGGCATCGGGTTCGAGCTCCTCGAGGGCGGCGAGCGCCGATGACGATCGATTCGCCGACGCGACCCGATACCCGTGATCCTCGAGAAAGAGACCCAGGTATTCGACGATGTCAGGGTCGTCTTCGACGAGGAGAATCCGCTTCGGGCCCATTACGAACTCTCGGCCGCTCTGGCTCCGGCAAGCTCGCCGTCGACCGTGGTGCTCGGACGTGCGACCAACGGCAACCTGACGACGAATCGGGTCCCCTGGCCCGCCTCGGACTCGACGTCGATCGTCCCTCCGTGCTTGTCGACGATCTTGTTCGAGATGAAGAGCCCGAGGCCCGTGCCCTTGAGACCTTTGGATGAGAAGAAGAGCGAGAAGATCTTCTCGCGGGTCTCGCGGTCCATCCCGATGCCGTTGTCCGCCACCTCGATGATCATCCACGGTTCGGCGCGGCGGGCGGAGATCGTCACTGCGTGATCGTCCTTTTCACTGTCCATTCGGCAGGCGTCGAGCGAGTTTTCGATGAGATTGAGGAGCATGGCCCTGATCGCCTGCGGATCATCATCGAAGACGCCGACCTCATCGGGAATTCTGAACCGAACCTCGGCGCCGAGGTCGAGGGCCTTCTTGGTGATTCCATCCCTCAGGTCGCCGACCATCCCCGGCAGGCTGATGTCCTCGACAATGAGCTCGCGGTCCTTGGCGTAGTAGAGAATATCGAGCACCATGGACCGGATCCGATCGACGTTGCGCTGGACCATTTCCCAGCCTTTTTTGACCCGCTCGGGTTTGTCCCTCTCGAATCCGGAGTTGACCATGTAGATGCCGCCGTCGAGACCGGTGAGCAGACCCTTGATGCCGTGCGAGATCGAGCCCACGAGCAGACCGATGGAGGTCAACTGGTCCTGGAGCTCGCGAATCTGGGTGATGTCCACCCCCATCTCGATCACGGCCTCGACAACGCCGTCGGAATTCCGCAGCGGCGCGGTGGTGACCAGGAGATTGAGTTCCACCCCCTCCTTCGACAACACCGACGCCTCGTAGTCGTGCGTCCGGCCGGTCTCGAAGGTGTCCATCACGGGGCACGAGAGGCACTGTTCGTCGCGGTGCTTGTAGACCCTGAAGCACTCCTCGCCTATCCCGTCGCCAAAGACCTCGCGGAACCGCCGATTCGCGTGTTGAATGACCCGGTCGGGCCCCTGAACGGTGATGAAGCAGGGCACCTCTTCGAAGAGCTGGGCAAGTCGCTCCTGGCTCTGACGGAGCTCCTTCTGGAGAGTCTTGACCTCTTCGATGTCGGTGTGCATCTCCATCACCGCGACCACCTCGCCGGTCGCGTCGCGGATCGGGGTCGTGTGCACCATCACCGGGACCTGACCGCCCGTCGCCCTGGTCAGGAGTTGTTCCGATGGATGGTTCTTCCCATCGAGGAAAGTCGCTTCGACCGGGCAGTCGGGACAGATCTCGTCACGCCCCTTGTAGACCCGATAGCAGTACTGGCCGATACGTTCCCCGAAGTCTTCCCGGAACCGACGGTTGCCCTCGATAATCCGAAAATCCCGATCGTGGATCGACAGGTAGCACGGCATTTCGTCCCAGTACCGCCGGTACATGGCGGCATCGGTGAGCTCGAGGGAGTTCGCATTCACACCCGGAACCGGTTTCGCCGCAGGCCGGCCTTCGGGCCGGCCTGCGCCGGGTTTCTGCCCGGTCTTTCCGATCGGGATGAGGTCGCCGCTGCTCACGCTCAGTTCGCTCTCTCGTCCCTGATTTCGATGATGTGGGCAACGTAGGACACGAGCTTGCCCTCGTCAACCGGTTTGTTGAGGTAGCCCTCAGGGGCCGGAACCGGGCGGTCGTAGATGACCTGCCGGAACTCCGGGTGCCCGGTCACGACGCACACCGGGATCTCCTGGATCCCCGGGGTCTTGCGGAGTTCGACGAAGGCGTCGACGCCGCTCTTGCCCGGCATCGAGAGATCGAGCGAGATGAGGTCCGGTTTGAAGGTCGCGGCCCGCTCGATGCACTCGTCGCCATCCGCGGCTTCCATGACCTCGGCGCCGGCGTCCTCGAAGACCGTGACGAGGAAGGTCCTGATGTCCTCTTCGTCATCGACCACGAGAATCCTGCGTCCGGCCAGCGGTTGGGCGACCGCGGCGACTCGGGCGGCAGCGACGTCGCTCTCGGCCGCCGGCACCACCGGGGGCTCCGGCCTCGGCGCGCCGGCGGGACGGTTCTTCATCACGGCGCACTCGTCGATCACCAGCGCGTTGGCCACCAGATCCACGAGCTGTTTGACCTCGCAACCGAGGCCATAGTGCTTGATGACATCGCCGAGGCCGTCGACACAGTTGTGGCAGCTCGTGACGACGACCTCAGCGCCGGTCGCCCGGATCTGATTGGCCTTGATCTCGCCCGATTTGAGTCGGCGCGGGGTGTACTCGGACATGGACATGGCGCCGCCGCCGCCGGTGCAGCAGAAACCTTCGGCCCGGTTCGGGACCATCTCCTGGAAGTCGGTGGTTACGAGCCTCAGCAGCTCGCGCGGTTCTTCATAGAAACCGCAGCTGCGGGCGTTGTTGCAGGAGTCGTGGAAGGTGACCCGTTGGTTGTTCTTGGTCGGGTCGACGACGAGCTTGCCCTCCTTGATGTACCTGAGCATGGTCATCACCGAGCTTTCCATCGGGAAGGGCTCGGCTTCGCCGGACCAGTTGACGCCCTCGTGGCGGGTCGAACGATAGCCGTGGCCGCACTCCGAGATGACGATCTTGTCGACGCCGAGTTCCCGCGCCTTGTCGTACTCTCGTTTGGCGCACGCGCCACCGAGACCGTCGTCGCCCGAGAACAGGCCGAAGTTGGTGTTGTCCCAGCCCTCGGACGGCATGGTCCAGTTCTCACCCGCGGCCCAGAAGATGAGGGCGGCTTCCTTGATGGTGCGCGGGTCGTACTTCACTTCGCGCGGGTTGATCGCGTACATGACCTTGGCGCCGGTCTTGTCGAGCGGGATGGCGGCCCCGCCGTGACCGAGTTCCTCCTCGAGCTCCTCCGACATCCACTCCAGAGTATCGATGTAGTCCTCCTTGAGGACGCCCATCTGGTTGCCGAGCTCCCACTGGTCCTTGGAGACGACCCGGACGCCCTCAGGCATCACGCCGACGTTGGTCAGCAGACCGCGCATGATCCGATTGAGCGTCGCCGTGTCGACACCCATGGGGCAGTTGATGGTGCAGCGTCGGCAGTTCGTGCAGGTTCCGAACGCGATGTCTTTGAGCGTGTCGAGGTCGTCGTCGGTCAACGGGACCTTGTCGGCGCCCACCCACCAAGGAAAGACGCTGCCGGTCCAATCGTGGTTGGCCTTGAAGAGCTTGCGGACCTGATCGGCCTTGTACGACGGAGTCATCTTGGGGTCGTCGGGATGGGTCAGCACATAGTGGCAGCAGTCGTTGCACATGCCGCAGTGGACGCAACCCACCAGCGAGCCCACCACCTGGCGGTTCAGCTTCTTGGCGAGCTGCTCTTCCATCATCTTGATTTTGTGTGTCTTGGCTGGTTTGCTCATGGCTTTCTCCTGATCCCGGCTAACCGCGAACGATGGGGTAGCTGCCCCGGTGACCCAGCGCCCGGCCGATCCAGATCCGGGTGAAGGGGTAGTAGAGATAGTGGGAGATCTTCGAAAACGGAACATAGATCAGGAAGAAGCTGGTAAGAAAGAGGTAGGCCACGAGGATGTTCACGCTCTCGAAGCCCCGGACGCCCGCGAGGTGGGCCTCGGTCACCACGCCGAGGCCGAACCAGACGGTCAGCATGAAGAGCGAGAAATAGTCGTCCGGGGTGCTGATGAGCCTCATCACCGGCGTGAAGAGCCGGCGGAAGACACGGTAGATCGCAACCAGGAACGCCAGAAACAACGTGCTCCCGCAGATCAAGGCAAAGGCCGGTTTGCCGACGAGGCTCGGGGTGATCGTGCTGAGAAATGCCAGACTGATCCCGGCGACGACCCCGAGATGGAAGATCACGAAGGTGAGATAGAAGGCAAAACCCTTGCGGGTGCTCTCCATGGACCACGGCATCGCGACGTTGAACAGCGAGTAGTTCGCACCCCTTTTCTTGTCGGTGCGGTGGGGCGCTCCCGGCGCCGACTTGTCGGCGCCCGGTTTGAAGTTGAACAGCCACCTCAGACGGAGGGAATAGACAGCGGCCATGGTGATTAGCGCCGCCCAGTGGACGACCTCGGCCGTGTGCAGCAGAGAGCTCGACTCGTGCATGTCACACTCCTTCTTTGAATTTCGCTTCGAACGGGGTGATCTCGCGAGGATCCCGAACCACGATCAGGACCTCATCGAGGTTTGAACCGTTCGCCAGATGACGGCTGATGGTGTCGACCATGACATTGGCGCAGAGGTCCAGCGGGACCTGGTACATGCCGGTGCCGATGGGTGGGAACGCGACCCGTTTCACACCCTTTTCCTCGGCCCGGGCGAGGGCCGATTTGACCACGCTCTCAAGCTTGTGCTTTTCGTCCTCCTCACGGAACTTGGGCCCGTTGACGTGAATGATGTAATCGGCCTTGAGGATCCCGGCCTGGGTCACAACCGCTTCACCGGTCGGGACCGACCCGATCTCGTCGAGCTCCTTCTGGATGGCAATGCCGCCACGCTGTTGAATGGCGCCGCCAAAACCCGATCCCAGCTTCGCGTTCTCGGTGATGTCGAAAACAAACGCCTCGACATCGATTTCTGTGATATCGCCTCGGACCATCCTGAGCCGTTTGTCGCCAATCGTGCGCTCGACCATTTCAGCCCTCCCCATTCGTAGTTTCACGAACGCGGGCGCCCCCATGGGGAGAGACCCGCGGCGTCAACTGCCCGAGGGAACGCCTCCCATCGGGACAAGGTGTTCTCCGAGCTCGATTCCTCTGTCTTGGATCCACGACGGATCGAGAAGATCCTCCAGGGTGAAGTCATCGAGCACCTGGGCGATCCTCTGGTTGATCAGGGCGTAGACCACCCTGCATTCACAGACCTCGGCCTTCGGGCAGGATTCCGGATCATCAACACAATCGACAAGGCAGACCGGTCCGATGGACGCTTCGATGATCTGCCGGATGGTGATCTTCGACGCCGGCTCTGCGAGCCGATAGCCCCCGTGTCGCCCGGCAACGCTCTTGACCAACCGGGCGGCGCGGAGCGCCGGTGCGAGCTGCTCGAGGTATCCATGCGAGATGTCCGTGCGGTCCGCGACCGATGACAGACTGACGGGCGAGTCGTTGCCTCCGTTGCGGGCGATATCGAGCATCATTCTGAGTGCATAACGGCCGCGTGTGGATAACCTCATGGTGATTTATAATTTAATCTTAAAAAACATACCTGTCAACTAGGTATTAACGAATGCATTCTGATTCTCAATCTCTGTATCTGTGTTGTCGCTCACACTTGAGCATGTGTTATCTTGAAACTGACCGATGATTCAGGTGATAGAGAATCGGTCGGGGAGGCAGAATGGCAGCGAAGACCGCCCTCATTATCGACGACGAACCCGATGTCACGACCTACCACGGAACCGTGCTGAGCGATCACGGTTGGGAAGTCCACACGGCGAACAGCGGCGCCGACGGCATCGCGCTCGCTCAGGAGAAAGCCCCCGATGTGATCATGCTCGATGTGATGATGCCCGGGAAGGGCGGGCTCAGTACCCTGATCGCCCTGCGCAAGGACGACCGGACGAAGGAGATTCCCGTGGTCCTCGTCACCGGGATTCAGGAGAGCCTCAACGCCGATTTCGAGGCATTTCTCGCCCGGTTCAAGACCTACAACCCGAACGGATATATGGAAAAGCCCATCGACGTCGACACGCTGATTTCGACCCTGGAAGATCTCACCTGAGTTTCAAACGAAGCGGCCACGACGACGCCGCACCCGCATAGTCGACACCGATCCGCGGGAGACGGTCGACATCGCAGGCTTCAGGGGTCCACCCATCCGATCGGATGGTGAGCGCGCCCCCCGAATCGGCGAAATCGAGACCGTTGTGGCTGCGGTTGACCGCCAACGCCTGGCAGAGCTTGCCGGGCCCGTCGGCGAGGTTTCGACCGGCGACCCTCGAACCGCGCCGCCCCCGCGCCAGAGCGCAGCCGGTGACCGCGACGCCTCCCCGGATCAGCACCGCTTCGGGCACGCCCTCCCCCACCGTCACCACATTCAGGCAATGGTGCATCCCGTAAATGAGATAGACGTAGGCGCGCCCCGCCTCTCCCCACATGGTCGCGGTCCGCGTCGTCCGCCGACCGGCGAAAGTATGACAGGCGGGATCATCGACCCCGAGATAGGCCTCGACCTCGTTGAGTCGGACGGCAACCACGCCCTGCTTTGTCGTGTGCACGAGGATCTTGCCGAGCAGATCCCGAGCCACATCGGTCGTCGGGCGTTGGTAGAATCCGCGGGACAGGATTTTCGCCTCGGCGAGGATCTCCGCGGGTAGGAGGTCGGAAATGGGTTCAGTCATCTGTGTCACCGGGGGCGCCGGATTTATCGGCAGCCATGTCGCCGAGGCGCTGACGCGAGACGGGCATCAGGTTTTGATTCTGGACGACCTCTCCAGCGGCCGCAAGGAGAACGTCCCCGCCGGCGCCGAACTCGTCATTGCGGATATCCGTTCCGACGAGGCGGCGTGCACCATTGTCGATCGTGGGGTTGAAATTCTCATCCACCACGCGGCGCAGATGGATGTCCGGAAATCGGTGGCGGACCCGCGATTCGACGCGGATGTCAACATCGGTGGATTTCTCAACCTGCTGGAAGCGGCCCGCCGGGGCTCGGTCAAACAGGTGATCTTCGCCTCCACCGGCGGCGCCATCTACGGCGAGCAGGATGTCTTCCCGGCCGATGAGAACCACCCGGTTCGACCGCTCTCTCCCTACGGCGTGTCCAAGCTCGCGAGCGAACGCTACCTCTTCTTCTACAACCAGCAGTACGGGCTCGACGTCACCTGTCTTCGATACGCGAACATCTACGGCCCACGGCAGAGCCCGCACGGCGAGGCCGGGGTCGTCGCGATCTTCGCCCACAAGCTCCTCGCAAACGTTCAGCCCACCATCAACGGCGACGGCAGGCAGACCAGGGACTATGTCTATGTCGGCGATGTCGTTCGCGCCAACCTGGCGGTCCTCGGGCTTCCCGGATTCAGGACCTTCAACGTCGGGACCGGCGTCGAGACCGATGTCAACGAGCTCTTCGAGCGACTTCGGGCAGCGATCGGCGTCGGCCCCCCGGCCGATCACGGTCCGGCCAAGGCCGGCGAACAGCTGCGGTCGTGCATCACCTCGGGACTCATCGAGTCCGAGCTCGGCTTGAGGATCGGCACCCCTTTCGACCAGGGGATTCAGATCACCGCCGACTGGTTCAAGGCGCAGGCGCGGTAGGAGCGGCCGGGACAGCGGCCGGGACAGCGGCAAACCTCCACCGGGGCGTGCCGGGCGCGGCATTGTGCCCAACATCAAAACATCCTGCGGGCGGGACGCCCGCACCACAACGGCGACCCGGAAGGCCGGGGCTGAAGGAATCGCGTTCCTGACCCGGTTGCGGTGTTCAGCCTCTTGCCGGACTCACTCGGCCCGAGCCGCTGACGCCTCCTCCCCTTCGCCGGCTTGCCCGTCGTCCTCCCCGCCGAGCCTGGCGATCTCCTCGAGTGCAAGCGGAGGCAACGACGGCAGCGGCGGCCGATCGAGGGCCAGGGTCTCGGACGAGCGGATCTCGTTGCGGGTCTGTTCGCAGGCCTCGAGACGGCGGGCCTGGACAACGCCCCAATCCGAAGCCGCCAGAACCAGGCCGCCCATAGCTTCGAGCCGCTGCGCCTCGATGGCGAACTCGAGATCCGGGTGCGGATCGACAAGGGCGATCCACTCCTGTTGCTTCGGGTCGATCCGCCAACGACCGTACTCACCGGGCGCCAACCCGTCGAAGAACACGAGGTCGAAATCCTCGACCAACCACGGGTTGTGATCTCCCTTTTTCAGCAGCACCGCTTTGAAGTGAACCATGGAGACCATGTGGTTGGTCCGGTTGTCGATTCTGAATTCGATGACCGGCCAATCGAGGAAGTCCCGATTCCGTTTGTAGACCTTGGCCTCGCTGAAGCGGAACTCGCGGAGGTCGCGGCGCGCCGCTCTCGTTGCCTCCCGCCATGACTCGAGCTCCGCAACCGCCGACCGAACCTCGAGCAGCCTCCGTCTGCGGGCCTCGACCACGATGCCGTCCGCGGTGCGCCCGTCGAGCGGCGCCAGGAGCTCGATCTCCCTCTCGTCGAGCGGGGCGGCACCGTCCTGTTTCCCCAACCACGGTGTTCCGGCCAGGTAGAAGAGCGCCTCGTCGAAGCTCGCCGACTCGGTCGCGACCATGGGTTCGCGCATCTTTCGCGCGGTCTTCTCGATGGCTCCCCGACTCGAGGTATCGAGGGCCAGCGGACCGCAACCCTGCGCAACCAAGACCAGCATCGGCACCAGGAAACCACGACGGTGTGACCGGTTCATTGCCTCGCCCCCCACTGAACGGCACCGGTTTTCGATCTCGCTCCTCGTTCCAGCCTAGGCCAGGACCGGATCTGAGTCCGAGAGCCACGTCACACCTGACCGTCGGCTGTGGTTCGATCGTGGGACCGGTTGCCAACCGGCGCGACCCGCCGGCCGACGGCGCCGATCACTACCTTCTCGGCCGTCCGCGTCCGATCGTGTTCGCGTGCAGGGTCTCGAACTGCTCGGTGAGCTTGTGACTCGGCGCGAGGTAGGGCAGCGGCCGGGCGGCCTCGTGGCTTTCGCGAACCTTGACCGACGAGGTGATGTACGGTTCGATCACCGGCAGGCCCTCTTCGATCAGTTCCTCGACCATCCGCTGCGGCAGCCGCGCCCGGGCCTGGAACTGGTTGACGACGATGCCCGCGACCTCGAGCTGCGGGTTGTGGTCCTCGCGGACCTCGGCCACCGACTCCAACAGACCGTAGAGCGCCCGCCTGGAGAAATCGTCGCAGTCGAAGGGGATCAGGCACTTCTGGGCGGCGATGAGCGCCGACAGGGTGTAGAAGTGGAACGCCGGCGGGGTGTCGAGAATGATGTCGTCGTAGCCGTCGAGCTCACTCAGCGCGTCACGCAGCTTGTAGATCTTGTACTTCGCCTCGAGCTTGCCTTGGAGCGGTTCCAGAGCCGGGGACGACGCGATGACGTGAAGCCGGTCGAACCGGGTGTGGTGGACAAACTCTTTGGCCTCGTTGCGAAAGAGCTGGAACCCCAGGGTCTGCTCGAAAAACTCGGCGATGTTGGGGCTCAGGTCGTCGGCATCGGCGCCGAGGAGATAGTGGCTCGCGTTGGCCTGGGTGTCGAGATCGACCACCAGGGTCTTCCGGCCGGCCTGGGCGTTGACCGCAGCGAGGTTGCACACGATGGTCGATTTTCCGACACCGCCCTTTTGATTGAACACCACCCACCGCATCATCGCCTCCCGGCACCGGGTTCCGGTCTCAGAAGCTCCATCCCGGTTGGAGCAGAATAGTCGTCATGCCGCACTGCGTCAAGAACATCTCATCGACGGCCCGTCCCCGACCGGGTCGGGTTCAGCTATCTTCGTTGCGACACATGCACGAGAGATCATCAGGCAACCGCCTCAGCAGCGCCCGGCGTCATCGGCCGCGGGCCGCCAATCCCATCCTCCCGTTTGCGGTGGTGCTGGTGGGTCTGGCCATCGTGCTGATCATCACCTTCGCCGTGCGCGTTGGGGATCCGGTGGCGGAGGCGCCACCGATTCCCGAACCGACGGCAATCCCCTCGGCGACACCGTCACCGAGCGCAACGCCGACCGCGGGATTTGTCAAAGAGAGCTCCGGGTGGGTCGACGCCACTGTCATCCTGCCACCGACGCCCACCCCCACCCTGTCGGTCTTCGTCCCGGCGCCGGCCCGTGCCCCGCGCCCGACGCCGAGCATGTCGCAATGTGCGGACTCTCGATGGTCGACCCTCCAGGTCTTCACTCCGTCGGCCCAGGTCAAGATCGACATCCGCGTCAGCAACCGCTGCCCCTATGATCTCGGGCCCTCCAACCTCGTCTTCGAAATCACCGGATGGCGCGGCGGCGCCCGGGTCCAGAGCGTCCGGGGCCGCCCGTTCGAGACCATCCGCAGGGGCCGGACCGGCGATCTCTCCGTCGGCCTGCCGGGATCGCTCGACTGGTACGACGAGATCACGGTGACGGTGCTGGATTAGCGAGCCGGACGCGGACGCGGACGCGGACGCGGACGCTGACGCGAGAAAGGGTACGATGCAGCCCGGAGGCAGCATGACCGACAACCTCAAGGCCGACGAACTCACCGCAATGATCCGACGGGTCTTCGAACCCCGGGCCGAAGACACCGCGCTGGCGGTTCTCGTCGATCTGCCGGACGAGGCGCTCCCCGACAACCCCGACTGGGCCCGACGGCGATCCATCGCCGCCGGTTGGGTCCGCGAACTCGCCGCCGCCCGGGACGTTCACGGCCTCGACATCGATCTCGTGGTCTATCGCAATGTCCGCGCCAACAACGCCGACCTGCCGGCGACGGCATGGCTCTGCGAGCCTGATGAACTCCCTGCGACCGCGGACGAGCTCGATCCGCGAGCGGCGCGGGACTTCGGCGAGATTCTCGACGCGCACCGATTGCTTCTCGCACCCACCGAGCTTTCGGCGACGGCGCCGCTGAAGATGCTCTCTCCGCGCCGGGATACCCGGGGCGCGACCATGCCCGGTTTCTCGCCCGCCATGATCCCCGCCCTTCGCCTCGACTACACCGAGATCAACCGCCGGGTCCACCTGCTCAAGGATCTCCTCGACCGGGCCGTCTCGGCGGATCTCCGCTTCACCGTCGACGGCGCAGACCGGTACGATCTCCACCTCGATCTCCGCCACCGCACGGCCCACGCCTCCGGCGGACTCCTCCCCGAGCCGGGAACCGCCGGCAACCTGCCGTCGGGGGAGGCCTACATCGTGCCCTACGAGGGTGAGATCGACGGCGATCCGACCGCGACCCGGGGAATCCTGCCGGTTCAGCTCGGTGACGAGGTCGTGCTCTTCGAGATCGAAGACAATGTGGCCAAAAGGGTGATCTCCCACGGCCCGGTTTCCGACCGGGAGGCTTCGCTGCTTGCCGCCGAACCGGCGCGTGGCAACATCGCGGAGCTCGGTCTCGGCGTCCTCTCAGCGTTCGGACTCGAACCGATCGGAGAAGTTCTTCTCGACGAGAAGCTCGGTCTCCACGTGGCCCTCGGCCGGAGCGAACACTTTGGCGGCCAGGTCGGGCCTCGGCAATTCTCGACCCCTGACGCAGTCATCCACCAGGATCACGTCTACCTGCCGAAGATCCAGCCGAGGGTCTCTGCCGCGGCCGTTGACCTGTTGTTTGAGGGCGGGGAGGTGCTGGAGTTGATGAGGAACGACGACTACGTCATCGGGTTCTGAACGAGCCTCGAACGGCGGTGTTGGAGCCGGCTATCCCAGGAGGGCGCCGACGACCAGGACCACGAGGAAGACGCCGCCGACCGCAACCGGAAAGAGAACTTCGTAACCCCTTGACGCTTCAGTCTGTTCTACGTCTCTCACTGTGCCCCCCAGCGTGAACGGTGCGATGCGACGAATGGTAACTCAAACGGCGCCGTGATGGAAGCCCATCACCATCTCCCGATCCGAACGACACCATTGGAATCCCCTGCGCGGGCGGCGGTGGAGCCGAATCATGGAAAGTTCGAGGCAGAATGTGGCAGAAATGAGGCAGGGTGATCGCGGTTCCGCGTCCCGGGAGCGATCGGAGATCAATGACCCTTGCGCAGCGGCAGCGCCAACCCGAGGACCAGGAGGATGAGCGACACGACCCACGGACCATCGGACGCCAGGAGGATGGCGCCGGAAACCAGGCAGAAGCCCCCGAGAACGGTGGCCCGGATTCCCGCCAGAGGCCGCTGAACCGGTTTTCGGGACCGCTCCTCGAGTACGCTCAGGCCTTCGGAAACGAGCAGCGGCATCTTGACGATGGCGTCGAAAATGTCGGGTGCGGCTCTGAGGGCTTCGTTGAACAGCCGGGCGCGGGAGAACTCGAGGCGGAAGATCCGGCCGGCGTGGCGTCGGGACACCTCGGCAACGTTGAAATCGGGATCGAGGAGGTAGCCCACACCTTCATAGGTGATGAGGGCCTTGACCATGAGAACCATTTCCACCGGAAAGTAGAGCCGGTAGCGGGCGCCGAGTTGGACGCACTCGAGCATGAGCAATCCGAGAGAGAAATCGTTGAAGGTCGCCCGCCGCCGCCACTTCCGTGCAACCTCCTTGACGGTGGTGCGGAATCCCAGGACATCGGACCGTTCATCGGTCCTCGACACCGCGGCCAGATACCGGGCGGCACGCTCGAAGTCCTCCATGACCAGCGAGTAGAAGAGGTGGAGAAGATTGTGCCGGAGCTCGGCATCGAAGTGACCCACCATCCCGAGATCGATGAAGCCGACCTTGGGTCCGGGCAGGGCGAGCAGATTCGCCGGGTGGAGGTCGGCGTGAAAATACCCGTCCTGGTAAAGCATCCGGATGATGGCCGACGCTCCGAGGTCGATCATCTTCTGTCTCTCAGCGAGGGGGCGGTTGAGCACCGAAGGATCATCCGGTCGAACCCCGTCGAGAAACTCCATGCAGAGCACGCTTGTCCCCGAGTAGTCGCGGTAGATCAGAGGAAAGACCACATCGGGCATGTCGATGAAGTTGGCGGCGAAGGTCTCGGCGTTCTCCGCTTCGAGGCGCATCTCGACCTCGCGCACGGTGTACTCGCAGAACTCGTCGATAACGTTCTTCGGCTGGTACCTGGGGATGATGTACTGCAGGAATCGAGCGGTTGTTCGAAGCAGCGTCGAGTCGCGGTAGATGAGCTCTCGAATGCCCGGTTTGACAACCTTGAGGATCACGTCCTCGCCCGATCTCAGCCGCGCCCGGTGGCTCTGGGCGATGGATGCCGAGCCGAGAGGTACTTCGTTGATGGAGGCGAAAATCTCTTCGATGGGATGACCGAGATCGTCCTCGATGACCACTCTGATCTTGTCAAAGCTCACGGGCGGGAGATCGGAGAGCAGATTGCGCAACTCATTCGTCACGACATCGGGCAGCAGATCCTTGCGCAGGCTGAGAATCTGACCAAGCTTGACATAGGTCGGCCCGAGAATCTCGAGCCGCTTGCGGAGCTGTTCCGGATACGGCAGGTCGCGGATATTTCGGGCGAGGAAGGGTCGGATGAAGAAGGCGGTGAAGGCGCGAAACCGATAGAACAACCCGGTGTCGCCGCGTCTGCGGGCGGCGTCCACCGAAGCGACATAGCCGCCGAAGACGAGCGCCGAAATGTGCCGCAGTGTCGTTCGCCCGCGGCGGGCGAGATCGGGGATATTGATATAACCCCGGCGCGAAGCCCGCCGCCTTTCCGGCGGTTGCTCACCCGATGCGGCGGGGACCGATGCCGGGATCTCCTCCATCACTTTGGCACTATCTGTTACGACCGTATTTCTCGTGCGACGAGACCCAGTCGAGGGATGAAATCGCAGATGCCAGCGAAATCTCGCCGGCGAGGGCCACCGCACCGATGATCTCGGCGAGCTTGCGGACCTTGCCCTTGCCCCAACACCCGAGAACCTCGAGGCACTCGCGCTGGGTCGGCAGGCCGACGCCGCCACCGTAGGTGGCCACGATCAACGACGGGATCGTCAACGAGATGTAGAGATCGCCCTCGGGCGTCAGCTCGGTGTAGATGATGCCCGAGCAGGACTCGGCCACGTTGGCGACGTCCTGGCCGGTCGCGATGAACATGGCGGTGATGCCGTTCGGCGAATGCGCGCCGTTGTTGTTCGCGCCCGAGATGAAGGCGCCGACGTTGGACACCTGGGCGTGGTAGTTCAGGCTTCGCGGTTCGACCCGCATGTGCTGGACCAGAATGTCCTTGGGAATCACCGCCTCGGCGGTGACCCGCTTGCCCCGCGTCCGCATGATGTTGATCTGCGAGTGCTTCTTGTCGGTGGCCAGGTTGGACTCGAGGAAGAACGAACGCACGGTGTCGATGTTGTCGAGCATCCAAGAACAGGCGGCAAAGGTGGCGCGGCCGACCATGTTCTGCCCGGCGGCGTCGCCGGTCGCGTAGTTGAACCGGAGGTAGGCGAACTTGTTGGACAGGAAGATATCGATGTCGAGCAGCTTGGCCACGCTCGAGGTGGCCTCGGCCGCACGCCGGATCTCGCCCATGTTTTCGTTGACCCAGCCGCGGAAGTCACGAGCCTCGCGGGCGGAGTCGAAAACAAAGACCGGTGCTCGTTGCATCCGGTCGTCGGAAACCGTGGCGGTGACCCCACCCGATAGGTTGAGCACCTTCATGCCGCGGTTGTACGACGCGACCAG
>JAHECW010000230.1 GCA_024641545.1 Acidobacteriota bacterium | reverse complement strand
GTTGTGAGCGTTGAAGTGTCCGATGACCACGTGAACGCATGCGAGGCCGGCGGGGGCGCCGGCCCCACAATGACGTTGCGGCGAATTGTGGCGCGGGCGTCTCGCCTGCGTTATGAGCGTTGAAGTGTCCGATGACCACGTGAACGCATGCGAGGCCGGCGGGGCGCCGGCCCCACAATGGCGTTGCGGCGAATTGTGGCGCGGGCGTCTCGCCTGCGTTGTGAGCGTTGAAGTTTCCAATGACCACGTCTACGCGTGCGAGGCCGGCCGGCCGGCACTCGTGGACCCGCCTCGCGGTCAATCGGCGCTCGAATGCTCGGTCAACTCCCAGATGAAGGTCCTGCCCATCGCGGTCGAGTCGTAGACCCCGCTGCCGAGCGCGAACCTGCTCCCGTCGGGCGACCAGGCCACGCTCCACATCGCCAGGGGCGGGTTGGCAAGACGGGCGATCGATTCCCAGTCTGCGGTCCACCAGACGTCGGCATTGGCATCCTCGCCGGTGGTGACCAGCCACCGCCCGTCGGGAGAAAATGCCACTCCCCTCGCCCAACCGCGGTGCGCCGGCAGCGTGCGGACCGGCTCGCCGGTGGCGACGTCCCACATCCAGGTGGTTCCGTCCTGGTGCGCCGACACCGCCGTCGACCCGTCAGCGGACCAGGTCACGCCGTTGGCGTCGTTCGACGGCACCGGGGTCACGAACCGATCGAGGAGCTCGCCGGTGGCCGCGTCGTAGATCGAAACACGACCGTTCAGGTCGCCGACCAGCAACATGCTGCCATCGGGCGACCACTCGGCGGCGATGATCCAGGCGCCCACCGACCAATCGCGTACCACCTCCTGGAGCGCCGGATCCCAGATGTTGATCCGATACCCCTGGGTGCCGATCGCCAGGAGGTCGCCGCCCGGCGACCACGCCACGCACATCGCCCAGCCCACGGTGATGGTCGAGATCGCGGTCATGTCCGACGTGCGCCACACCTTGGCGGTCCCGTCCGAGCTCGCGGTGGCGATCATCGAGCCGTCGGGTCGCCAGGCGACACCCCAGACGTAGCCCGTGTGCCCCCGAAGCACGTCGATGGAGTCGCCGGTGCCGGGGTCCCACAGGTACACGTTCTGATACGCCGCCGTGGCCAGCGCGCCGCCGTCGGGAGACCAGGCGAGGCTGTAAACCGGGCCCGAGGTGCCTTCCAGCGTGGTGGCGAGCCGGAATTCGACCGACGGAATCGAGGTGTCGGGGACCACTCTGCCGAGCGGACGGCGCGGGGGCTGATCTTCCGCCGCCGCCGGGGCGCCGATCGCGAGCACCATTGTCGAGGCGAGCACGGTTCCGACCACGAGCCGGGAACATCGAACACGATGGTTCATTGTCACGGGGTCACCTCCGGTCACGCCGGCGTTGCAGGCCGGCGACTCATGCCTCCTGGTCGGTTCTCAAGCCGAGGTTGCTGACTTCCAAGTGGTCGTACGACGTAGCTCGTCTGAGGTTCTGCCTGGTCGGCGTCGATGCCCCGAAGATGTTGACGCCGGCGTTGCGGCAAATTGTGGCGCGGGCGTCTCGCCTGCGTCGTGAGCGTTGAAGCGTCCGATGATCACGTGAACGCGTGCGAGGCCGGCGGGGCGCCGGCCTCACAATGACGTTGCGGCGAATTGTGGCGCGGGCGTCTCGCCTGCGTTGGCCGCGATACCTAAGGGGTGATCCGGCCTCCCGGTCTGCGCGGTGGCGGGTTGCCCAGAATCCGGAAGAAGCTCCCATCCCAGGTGCTCAGCAGCAGCCGCGGCGGTGTGTCCCTCGAGAGGTTGATCTCCATCGGGGAGCCGGCCGAATCCAGGCCGTCGTCAAAGGCGCTGAAATGATCGCCGCCGTCGTCGGATACCAGTACAAACGGCTTGTGGTCGGTGGCGACGTAGACCCTGTCGGCCCGGGTCGGATGGCAGGCCACATCCCACACCCGAGTCGCCGCGAAACCGGTGAGGGTCCAGGTTGCCCCGCCGTCCTCGGTGATTAACAGACCGCCCGGAAGGCCGTAGTCGGCGAGGAAGAAGACCTCGGGTCCGCGCGGTGAGGGGCTCAGCGCGACCGGCACGGCGCCGGAGGGCAGGCCCTGAACCGGCTCGTCCCACGTGCTCCCGCCGTCGATGCTGCGGAGCGCGCCGCCGCCCAGGGTATCGAGGGCGACCCAGGAGGCGAGCATCTCGGTATCGGTGCCGTCCTCGACGATCTCGATGTCGTAGACCATCCGGTATAACTCGGCGCTCTCGTAGGCCCTCGTCCACGACGCTCCGGCGTCGGACGATCTCCAGATGGCGGCCTCATATCCGGCTGAGCCGCTGTCTCTGCCGCCGGCGAAGACGAGCTGCGCGTCGTTGGCGCTGAATCGCAGCGAAATGAGGTCGGTGTCGTAGAGTGACCCCTGGTCGGGTCCGAGATGGACCCAGGTCCCGTCGGGATCACGCCGGTACACACCCTCCGGCGCCACCGTGGTCGGCCCGGACGAGATGGCGTGGAGGACGCCTGAGGGCGAAAAGACCGCTCGGATGTAGCGCGTCGGAGGACAGCTCTCCCGCAGCCACGTCGCGCCGCCGTCCCGCGACGTGTAGATGCCGCCGCGGTTGACGCCCTGAAAGGCGATGGCGAGTTCCTGCGAATCGAGCGGGTTGGCCGCGGTGGAGTTCACGTCGAGCTCGTTGATGCCGGTCGACGAGGCCTCGAAGCCGGCGTCGCCGTCGAGGTCCAGGAGCACCCCGCGCGTCTCCTCCCCCGCAAGCACGGAACCCGAGCCGTCCGGCGACAACCGGACCGAACGAATCGTCATCGCGCCCGTGCCTCCGACACCGAAGTCCCAGGACGCTCCCCCATCGTCGGACCGATACACGCCGTCGTCGGTGGCGAGCAGGATCGCATTCGGGTTCAGAGGATCGATCTCGACATCCGACAGGAAGAGAACCGGCCAGCTCGAATCGTGGAGCGGCGTCCACGTCAGGCCCGCATCGGAGGAGGCGAAGACCCCGAAGGGCTGGTTGCCGAAGGCGATGCCCCCGACCACCAGCACCCGGTCGCCGTCGTGGGCGATGTCGAAAATCGGGTTGTCGGGCAGCCCCGCGGAGCGGTCGACCCAGCTCGAGCCGCCGTCGTCGGAGAAGTAGAGCCTCGAGCTCGAGGCGTAGACATCGGAGTAGGCGGCGAACACCCGGTCGGGATCCGTCGGGTCGAGCGCGATAGAGTAGCAGGTTCTGCTCGCCTGTGGCGGGGTCTTGTCGATCCAGCTCTGACCGCCGTCCGTCGACACGAGCACCTGCGGGCCCACGCCGACCCAGACGGTGGACGGAGCGCTCGGGTCGATGACCACGCTTCTCACCCAGTACTCATTGCTCGGAAGGGCGTGCTGCACCCAGGTTTCGCCGCCGTCGGTGCTCTTCCACAGATCCCAGGCGGTGCCGACGTACGCCGTCCCGTCCGGAGCGAACACGATCGCGTCCACAGGGACCTGGCCCATGGATTGATAACCCGCCCTCTGCCAGGTCGCGCCCCCGTCGGTCGACCGGTAGAGCCCTCCGAGCATCAGATTCCCGGGCCCGACCCCTGCGAGCACGAGGCCCGCGTCGGTCGGGGACGCCGCCACGATGTCGACGTCGCCTCCCCAGACACCGAGGAACTCCCACGCCGGAGCGGTTGGAGACGCCTTCGCGGTCTGCCGGGCAGGCTGCATGAATCCGGGGTCGAGACTCGCCTCGGCAGGTGGGCGTCGGACGCCGTGAGGATCCGTGCGGTCGATCGGGATCGGCGGGTTCGGGCCACCGGCGAATGCCCCGATCGAGGTGGTTGCGAGCAGGATCACGGTTGTGAAGACGTGGACGAAGAACCGCTCGACGCGGATCGATCGGTTGCGGCCGGACCGGCCTCCGGTCGAGCCGCCGCGCACTGGAAAACGCTTCATTTCTGCCCCCAGGTTCGGCTTCACTTTACAACTTCCCTGTCGATCTCGACGTCTGCGGGCGTCTCGCCTGCGTTGGTTACGTTGCGGTATCCGATGATCACGTGAACGCTTGCGAGGCCGGCGGGGCGCCGGCCCTACAATTCGCGGGATCGTTGACGGGGGCGCCGGCCCTACAAATGGCGAGTCCTGATCTGGACTTGAGGATGAACTGGATTGGACGCTTGCGAGGCCGGCGGGGCGCCGGCCCCACAATGACGTTGCGGCAAATTGTGGCGCGGGCGTCTCGCCTGCGTTGTTTGCGTTGCGGTGGCCGATGATCACGTGAACGCGTGCGAGGCCGACGAGATCGACTTCCTTTTTGCCCGCCCCCGGGTGACCGTTGACCGGATCTTCAGCGACGGCTTCGAGTCCGGCGACGCCTCGCTGTCGAGTCCGGGCAGCTGACGGTCACGGTCGGTCGCCGGCCTCGGGGGCATAGCGGGCCGCCTCGTCGGGTCGGCCCCACGCCCGATAGAGCTTGACCAGCCAGGACGCCGCGTCGGCGGTGCGCGGGCCGTTCGGACCCTCGACGGCGAGATAGGCGGCGTAGGCCGAGAGCACCAGCGGCTCGGCTTCCGCGAACCGTCCGCGCTCGGCGAGCAGGTTGCCCAGCGGCAGCCGGTACGCCGCGCGCCCCGCGCTTGCCTCGGGGTAGGCCCGTTCGGCAACGGCGACGGCCTCGCGCAGCTCGACCTCGGCCTCGTCGAGCTTGCCCTCGCCCCACAGCACGTGGGCGAGGCTCCAGCGGCTCGAGGCGACATCCGGGTGGTCCGGCCCGTACGCCCGCTCCATCCCCGCGACCGCCTGCCGCAGGAGGGCCTCGGCCTGCTCCGGCCGGCCCGCGGCCCGGTGGACCATGCCCATGTTGTTGAGCGTTCGGGCGACATCCGGGCTGTCGTCACCGAGGACCTCCCGGCGCATGGTCATCACCTCGTCGAGGAGCTCGAGGGTGGTGTCGTACTCGCCCTTGCGGTAGTAGACGTTTCCGAGATTTTCCAGCGCCCTGGCAAGCTCGGGGTGCTGGTCGCCGCCGACCCGCCGGCAGATCTCGGCGGTTTCCCGGAGCACCGGGAGCGCCTCGTCGTAGCGGCCCTGGAGCAGAATGAGGACGCCGAGGTTGTTGAGCGATGAAGCGGTGTCCATGGTGTCGGCGGCGCTCGCCGCGCGTCGGATTTCGAGCGACGTGCGGGCCAGCTTTTCGGCGGCGGCGAAGTCCTGTCGCGACACCTGCATGAAGGTCGCCATGTTCTCGTAGCACGCGGCGACCTGGAGCGACCGCTCGCCGTGGACCTCGATGTTCATGGCGAGGGCTTCGTCGAGCACCGGGGAGGCCTCGTCGAACCGCCCGGCGTCGGTGAGAATCCGGCTGAGGTCCTCGAGGCTGCCCGCGACCTCGGGGCTCGGCTCGCCGTAGACCCGCCGGTGGCGTTCGAGCAACTGGCGACCCAGATCCACGGCCTCGTCGTAGCGGGAGTCGCGCCAGGCGAGCTCGGCGAGCACCGACAGCGTGTTGATGGTCTCGGGGTCGTCGCCTCCGAGCGTCCCGGTTCGGGTGTCGTAGGCCGCCTCGAGCAGCGACCGGGCGCGGTCGTACCGCCCGAGGTTCTTGAACGCGGTGCCGATGGTGTGGCGGACCTCGGCCTCGACCAACGGCCGATCCTCGAACGACGACTCGATCCGTTCGCTGGCCTGGTCGAGCGCCTCGGCGACGGTCACGTCGTAGCCCTCGCCCCAGGGGTTGGCCGCACTCAGGGTCTCTCTCATGAAAGCGCTGACGGCGAGCGCCTTGGCCGCTTCTTCCTCGGCCCGGTCGCGCTGCCGGGCGACCGCCCTGGACTGGACGGTGGCGGTGACCGCGAAGACGACGAGCAGCACGAGCACGGTGGCGCCGAAGGCGGCCCCGAGCCGGTTGCGCTGGACCATCTTCGTGAGCTGGTACATCGCGCTCGGGCTGCGCGCGAGGATCGGCTGCGAGCTCAGGTAGCGGTCGACGTCGTCGCCGAGCTCGCCGGCGCTGCCGTATCGGCGGTCGGCCTCCTTCTCGAGGCCCTTGCCGACGATGGTCTCGAGGTCGCGGTCGGGGCGGCGGACGCCGCTCCAGCTCTCGCGCAGCGGTCTCGGGGGCTCCTCGCAGATCACCCGGACCGCCTCGGCGAGCGCCGCCCGCGACACGTCGTAGGGCCGGCGGCCGGTGAGCAGCTCGTAGAGGATGACGCCGAGGGCGTAGACGTCGGCGCGGACGTCGATGGCGGCGACGTCGCCCCTCGCCTGCTCCGGGCTCATGTAGGGCAGGGTGCCCTTGATGACGCCGATCTCGGACACCAGCGTGGCGGCGATGTCCGAGTCGGTGATCCGGGCGAGGCCGAAGTCGAGGATCTTGAGCGACGGCAGGGAGCGGCTCTTGGTGCCGGCGGTGGACGACACCGTCTCTTCGGTGACGATGATGTTCGACGGTTTGAGGTCGCGGTGGATCACCCCGCGCTGGTGGGCGTAGTGGACCGCGTCGCAGATCGTCTCGAAGAGGCGGAGGCGGAGCTCCAGCTCGGTCTCGTCGACCCGGCTCGGACGGCCGGCGAGCCACTCGTCGAGGGTGCGGCCCCGCACCAGCTCCATGGCGAAGTAGTCGTGGCCGTCACCGGTGTGGCCGGACTCGTAGATGGCGGCGATGTTGGGGTGCTTGAGCCGGGCGAGGGTCTCGGCCTCGCGGCGGAACATCTGGACGTGGACCTGGTCGACCGAGTGGTCGCGGCGCATGACCTTGAGCGCCACCCGCCGCCTGGGCTGATCCTGCTCGGCCTCCCAGACGACCCCCATCCCGCCCTGGCCGAGCTTGCCGAGGATACGGAACCGGCCGATGGCGGCCGGGGGCGCGGGTTCGCCCGCCGGCGCGGCACCGAAGGCGCCGGACACGGTCTCGTCGTGCTCGCTCACGCCCTCCTGGAGCTGGGTTTCTTCATCGTCCGAACCCGGAACCCTGGTGTCGTCGTCCATGGTTGTACCTTTCGTAGGCGGTTGACCGACTATACCAGAGATTTGATCTCAGATTGATCGGTC